>CAXTCT010000418.1:0-2401 GCA_964242565.1 uncultured Acetobacteraceae bacterium
CAATTCGCCGGCCCTGATCGTGAAGGCGCGGCCGCCGCTGGCGAAGCCGCACAACCGGTCCGTGGTCCAGCATTCCAGCGCACGACCCGGACCGTCGCCCTCCTTGAATTTCTGCGCCGTGCCGTCGATCGCATGGCCGCGCACGGCCCTGATCCAGCCTTTCTGCGACAGGATCACGGTGATCGGCTCGCGCTCGATGGCGGTGATCATCGACACGTCGATCGGCCGGGTCGGCTCGACCAGGGTGCTGCGCCGCTTGCCGAGCCTGTCCTCGCCCGACTTGCCGGCCCCGAACTTGCGGCCGGTGGCCTCGATCTCGGCGGCGATCCGTCTCCAGCGCAGCGGCTCGCGCTCCAGCAGCGTGTTGAGGTCGGCACGCTCCTTGGCCAGGGAAGCATGCTCCTTGCGGATCTCCATCTCCTCGAGCCGGCGCAACGAGCGCAGCCGCATGTTCAGGATCGCCTCGGCCTGAGCCTCGTTGAGCGAAAAGGCCGCCATCAGCGCCGGCCTGGCCTGGTCATGGTCGCGGATGATCCGGATCACCTCGTCGAGGTTGAGATAGACCGCAAGAAAGCCTTCCAGCACATCGAGCCGGCGTTCCAGGGCGGCCAGCCGGTGCCGGGAGCGGCGCAGCAGCACCTCGTGGCGATGGTCCAGCCAGGCCCGCAGCACCTCGCGCAGGCCCATCACCCGCGGCACCCGGTCGGCCCCCAGGACATTCATGTTCAAGCCGAAGCGCGTCTCCAGCGCGGTCGCGCGGAACAACGTCTCCATCAGCACTTCCGGCTCCACGCCGCGTATCTTCGGCTCCAGCACCAGCCGGACCTCGGTGGTGCTCTCGTCGCGCACGTCTCCGAGCAGAGGCAGCTTCTTCTGCTCCATCAGCTCGGCGATCTGCTCGATCAGGCGCGATTTCTGCACCTGGAACGGGATCTCGGACACCACGACATGCCAGCTTCCGAACCGTCCCTGCTCGACCGCCCAGCGTGCCCGGATGCGAAAGCCGCCGCGCCCGGTCTCGTAGGCCAGCCGGATCGCCGCGGCGTCCTCGACGATCAATCCGCCGGTCGGAAAATCCGGGCCCGGCATCGCCGCCAGCAGCGCATCGAGGCTGGCGTCGGGATTGCGCGCCATGATCAGCGCCGCGGCGCAGACCTCGCCCGCGTTGTGCGGCGGGATGCTGGTCGCCATGCCGACCGCGATGCCCGCCGCGCCATTGGCCAGCAGGTTCGGGAAGGCCGACGGCAGCACCACCGGCTCGCTTTCCTCGCCGTCATAGGTGGGCCGGAAATCGACCGCGTCGTCGCCGATGCCGTCGAGCAGCGCCCCGGCGACATCGGTCAGGCGCGCCTCGGTGTAGCGCATGGCGGCCGCGTTATCGCCGTCGATCGAGCCGAAATTGCCCTGTCCCTCGACCAGCGGATAGCGCACGGCGAATTCCTGGGCGAGGCGCACCAGCGCCTCGTAGACAGAGGCGTCTCCGTGCGGATGATATTTGCCGATCACGTCGCCGACCACGCGCGCGCATTTCTTGAAGCCGGCGCCCGGGTCCAGCTTGAGCTGCTGCATCGCGTAGACCAGCCGGCGATGCACCGGCTTGAGCCCGTCGCGCACGTCGGGCAGCGACCGTGACATGATCGTCGACATCGCATAAGCCAGATAGCGCTCGCTCAGCGCGTCGGCGAGCCGCGTATCCTCGATATGACCTGCGAAATCCACCATCAGTCGCTCCTCGAGTCACAAGAACACAGCATGAATCCACCGGTTCGTCGATGTCGGATAAACAGGCTCGGCCGGAGGAATGGGCCTTGCCGAGAGAGCGGGCCAGGCCGGGCGGCCGGAGCGTGAAGGCGTCTCCCGCCGCCTCGCCGCGGGTCCGCAGGATGCGGATCATCGCCCTCACGCTGCTCATGGTCGCCGGCACCGTCAACTATCTCGACCGCTCCGCCCTTTCCATCGGCAATGCGTCGATCAGGACCGACCTTGGCCTGTCCGACGGCCAGATGGGCCTGCTGCTATCGGTATTCGCCATAGCCTACGGAATAGCACAACTCCCCGTAGGCCTCCTGATCGATCGCTACGGGCCGCGTCGCGTGCTCGGCGGCAGCCTGGTGCTGTGGTCGCTGGCCCAGCTCGCCAGCGCCTTCTCGGGCAGCCTGCTGCAATTCGCCGCCGCCAGGGCGGCCCTCGGGATCGGCGAGTCTCCGATGTATCTCGCCGGCACCAAGGTCTGCACCAACTGGTTCGCCCGCCCGGACCGGGCCTGGCCGATCGGCATGTTCAATGCCTCCTCCGCCCTTGGCCCCGCCATCGCGCCCGCCCTGCTCACCGCGCTGATGCTCGCCTATGGCTGGCGTCCGATGTTCCTGATCATCGGCGCGGCCGGGATGGCGATCGCCCT
>CAXTCT010000419.1:0-2389 GCA_964242565.1 uncultured Acetobacteraceae bacterium
CGTCCAGTCCGACCACCATTAGCGCCGCAGGCTGCCCTTCGCGATCCAGCCGCTCGAGCCGGCGGGACAACTCGGCGACGAAGCCCTGCCGGTTGAACAGGCCGGTAAGGATGTCCGTGCGCGACAGGCGCGCCGTTTCGCGTTGGATCTGCTCATGTTCCAGGATCGGCTGCATGGCCGGAAGCAGGGCCGCCACCAGGGCGATCTCGTGGTCGGTCCATGGCTTGCCCTCGCGCCAGACGGCGAGGATCGCGCGATCGATGAAATGGTTGGTGCCCGCGCAGAGCAGCAGCGACTGGCCCGCGACATGGCTCTGACGGGTCTGCTCGATCATCCAGGCCGGTGCCTGCTCGCAGGCGGCCGAAACCTCGTCATGGAGCGGCTGCGGCGATCCGGGCCATGGCTGCCCTGCCTTGGCGGCGACCCGCAGGGTGGTCTCGGGGTCGTGCAGCACCAGCATCGCTCCCTGACCATCCACCGCCTGCAGCAGCTCGGCCATGGCAATGGGGAGGCTGGCGAACGGCAGGGCCATGGCGCGCATCCGCCGGAGCACCATCCGGGTCACCTCCCGGCGCTGGAGGGTGGCGGCGAGCCGGCCGTCATGGTGTTCCTGGCCGGTCATGTCGATGCCGAGGCCGCGCACGCAGCCGGACCTTCCGGGCACCGGGGCGGCGGAGATCAGCATGCAGGTCGAGCCGCCGCTGGCGTTGCGCAGCCAGACCCGTCTGCGGCGCAAGGCGGTCTCGGTGCGGAAAGGGTTGAACAGCGTGGCCGAGGACGCCCCGTTGCCGGGAACCAGAAGCGCCTCTGCTCGGGTGCCGATCAGCTGGTCGGCCGGCCATCCGAGCACGGTTTCCGAGGCCAGAACGCCGAAGCAGCCGTCCGCATCGGTCTCGAAGCCGAGATCGGCGCCCAGCGCGACCAGCGCGCGCCAGCGTTCGCGGCTTTCCGAGAGGGCCTGCACTAGGCTGGACGCTTCGAGAAATGCTGCCGGGCATTGATCGGACGGGGTCATGAGCGGGAGGTCCATGGCTGCTGGACGCATTCTCCGCCCTTAGGATGAAGACAGCGTAAAGGCCGCGCATTGACAGCAGCCGAGCGCTCCGAGCATGGTCCGCGCGATTCGACCTCTGCGGAAGGGGGCTCCAGCACCGGGGAGAAGGGCATGGAACAGCGACCGGCGGGCTTCATGCTGCGCGAGCGTATCGACCTGGTCTGGGAGCGGCGCGAGACGCTTTCGTCCGCCACGGCCGGAGAGGATCGCGATGCCGTCGATGCCGCCCTGTCCGGCCTCGATGATGGCAGCCTACGGGTCGCAGAGCCCGATGCGTCCGGGGCGGCGGGCGGCTGGATCGTGCATGAGTGGCTGAAGAAGGCGGTGCTGCTGTCGTTCCGGCTGAACGACAGCGTGCCGATGCCGGGCGCGGGCGGGGCTCCGGTCTTCGACAAGGTCGGGGTCAAGTTCGCCGGCTGGGACGCATCGCGTTTCGCCGGGGCGGGCTTTCGCGCCGTGCCGGGTGCGGTGGTGCGCCGTTCGGCCTACGTGGCGCCCGGCGTGGTGCTGATGCCGTGCTTCGTCAATGTCGGCGCGCGGATCGAGGATGGCACGATGATCGATAGCTGGGCCACCGTCGGCAGCTGCGCGCAGATCGGCCGCAACTGCCATATCAGCGGCGGCACCGGCATCGGTGGTGTGCTGGAGCCGCTGCAGGCGGCCCCGGTGATCATCGAGGATGATTGCTTCATCGGCGCCCGCTCCGAAGTGGCCGAAGGCGTGGTCGTCGAGCGCGGCAGCGTGCTGTCGATGGGGGTTTTCATCGGTGCCTCGACCAAGATCGTGGATCGCGGCACCGGCGAGATCGTCATGGGCCGCGTGCCGGCCTATTCCGTGGTGGTTCCGGGTTTCCTGCCATCCCCCTCCGGCAACCCCCTGCTGCCCGGGCTGGCCTGCGCGGTGATCGTCAAGCGGGTCGATGCGCGCACACGGGCCAAGACAGCCGTGAACGAGCTGTTGCGCGATTGAGGACGCAGGAAGCCGCCGTCCCACTGGATGCCCACCCACTGGACGCGAGCCCGTTGGCGCTTGCCCAGGCGCTGATCCGCGCCGCATCGGTCACCCCCGCGGATGACGGCGCGCAGGCGGTCCTGGCCGGAACGCTGACCGCTCTGGGTTTCGAGGTTACGCACCTGCCTTTCGGTGACGCCGGCCATTCCACGCCGAACCTGTTCGCGCGGCTCGGCACGGGCTCGCCGCATATCTGCTTTGCCGGCCATACCGATGTGGTGCCGCCCGGCGCGGGGAGCTGGACGGTCCCTCCCTTCGCCGCCGAGGTGCGCGACGGCGTGCTGTATGGCCGTGGCGCCTGCGACATGAAGGGCGCGATCGCCT
>CAXTCT010000420.1:0-2382 GCA_964242565.1 uncultured Acetobacteraceae bacterium
GGCTGCACGCGCAACTCAGCCTGCCAGGGATCGATCACAAGCCGATCGCAATGGTCTTCGAGGCCCATCCCGATGGCCAGGCGATCAGCGGGGTCTACGGAACCCCCACCTGCCGGGCGGAGGTCATGCTGCACCGTCCGGAGGACCGGCCGCTGCAACGAGCCCTTGGACATTGAGTATGCTGGTGAGAGGGGTTGCGGCTCCCGATCAGGTGGGCTAAGTCCCGCGCCCACAGCAGCACTCGTAGCTCAATTGGATAGAGCACCAGACTACGAATCTGGGGGTTGGGGGTTCGAGTCCCTCCGAGTGCGCCATGATCTCGCATCGATGAAGGTCGTCATGCCGATGCGCCTCCCGCATCCGGTGAGCGTGCGGCCGGACCGAACACCAACATGTCTGCCGGCACATGCAGACCCGACCGCGCGACCACGGGCCTATGGCTCCAGCGGGTCCAGGGCAGTAGCCTCGCCTGGAAACAAGGCCATCGCCTCCTCGTCCAGCACCCCGCCGGTAATCGAGATCGGCGCAAAGGATTGCCGCGCGATGGTCTCGCAGCGAACCATGATCTGGTTTATCCGGGTTGCGATCTGGGGAATGGAGGCGGCGAAGACCAGGCGCCCGATGCCGCACCACAGGATCGCGCCCATGCACATCGGGCAGGGTTCGCCGGAGGTATAGAGCGTGGTGCCGCGCAGCTTTTCGGCTCCATGTCGAGCGAGAAAATCACGGATCGTCACCATCTCGCCATGCGCGGTCGGATCGCCCAGCTGCGTGCCCGAATTGCGGCCGCGCGCGAGCACGACATCATCGCGGGTGATGATCGCGCCGAACGGGTAGTCGGCCTGGCGTGCTTCTTCGATCGCCATGCGCATAAAACGAAGGTCACGAACTTCACACATGCTTTCCCCCCTCATGCCGATGCCGGCACCGCCCCGGTCACCGCCCCCGGTCAACGCCTCGGTTTACCGCGCGGAAGCGGCGCGGCTAGTTTCCGAGCAGCCCGTCCCGCAGCATCGTGCTTGGCGGATGCGCGCCGATCATGCCGTCCAGCATGCGACGGGCGAAATCGGCATTCCGGATCGTGGCCAGGCTCGTTTCGTTGAACAGGACCTCCACCCCATCGGGGCGGAAGATGTAGGTGGTGGTATTGCCAGGCTCGACCGGGCGGGCGGTGCCGAGCAGCTGCTCGAATGCCGCGTCATTCTCCTTCGGGCAGCCCTCGGCGCAGCTGCGCTCGCGTCCGTTGCGGAACTCGTCCTGCACGCGTCCGAGGCCGGCGGAGTGTACGTAACGGATCTGCAGCAGCTTGAGCCCCGCGGAGTTCAGGATGGGTGCCGCGGCATGGACATGCTCCGCCACATAGAGCCCGGCGACATAGCCGTGTATCTTCAGGAAGGTGAAGGTCCGCAGGCCCATGCCGTTGAGCCGCAGGGTCTGGCCCTGGATCGTTAACGTGTCCGGCATGGTCACGCCATCGAGTGTCGCGGCCAGGACCGGCCCGCACGGAGCCAGGCTGGCCAGCACAAGCAGCGCGCGGGCCACGGCGCCGGCGCGCGGCGTATGGGATCGGCAGGAACCGCTCATGCAATCGCTCCCCTTCCCGCGACCATAGGCGGCGCGGGTCGGGAGCATCCTACACGGACTGGCCGTGGCGGTGCGATACCCGGCAGCCGGTCCTTGCCAAAGCCAATGACCCCCTGATTGCCGGGCTTTGGGTAACGCAACGAGAGCCACCGGAAATCCAGCGTCCGAACGGCGCCGTGCCGCCGCTTCAGCTCGGGTTCGATCCGGCGCCCGGTGCGTGCCTCGCGCGTGACACCGATCGGGATTGGCCGCGCGCGTTAACCTTCGATTCACTTTTACAACCTTTAATCCGCTCATGCTATCGCGATGCGCGAACGGCCTGCCCGGCAGATGTCGGGTCATCGAGAACGCTGCTGGCCGCTCCTGGCGCCAGCGGCACGCCAAGGGATCGAACCATGATCGACTATTGCAAAACCTGGCTGCAACTGAAGACCGATCGCCGCGCCGTCACGGCGCTCGAATATGGATTGATCGCGGCGCTGATCGCCGTCGTCATCATCGGCGCGGTCACGACGGTCGGCAAGAATCTGACGGCGACCTTCACGACGATCGCCGGGAAGATCTGAAGCACCCGGCGCCGTGAGGCAGATGCCCGGATCTCCTGCGCGCCTGTCCTTCCCGCGACGGGACAGGTCATGCCTATAGGCGCGCCATGCCTGCAGATTTGCCTGGCCGTCATCGGCATGGCGCTGTTTGTCGTGGCCTGCCTCTATGATTGCGCGCTGCGCATCGTGCCGAACGCGATACCCTCGGCGATCGCGGCGTCCGGCCTTGGCATCCGCGCCCTCTCCGGCGACC
>CAXTCT010000421.1:0-2379 GCA_964242565.1 uncultured Acetobacteraceae bacterium
GCTCGTCGAGCTTGCCCTGGTTGATCGCCTTGGCCAGCAGCTCGGCGATATAGCCGGTAAAATCGGCCATCACCTCGCGATAGCGCTGCGGCGCGCCGCCGAAGCTGTTGGTGTCATGCAGATAGGCGTTGTGGTTGACCTCGATGAACGGCTCCAGCGCCACCCCGAAGGCCTGGCAGTAATGCAGCAGGGCGCGATGGTGATAGGGGATGCGCCAGGGGCCGGGATTGATGTAGTTGCCCGGCGCGAATTCGACCTTTTGGGTGTAGCCGCCAAGCTCGGTTAGGGTGTCGCCGCCGCGCAGACTGAAATTGCGGCCACCGGAGCGGTTCTGGAATTCCAGCACGCGGACGCTATACCCCGCCTTGCGCAGTTCGAACGCCGCCAGCATCCCGGCGAGGCCCGCGCCGAGCACGAGCACGCTGGTGCCGGCCTTGCCGCCGCTCAGGACCGGGGGTCCGGTGAAATCGGTTCCCGCCGCATGCCCCATCCGGGTCATCGCCTGATACATCCCGGCGCTGCCCGCGGCGATGCCGATCCGTGTCAGCAACTGCCTTCGGGTCGGCATCCTTATTTGAGTGTTACTCAAGCACAATGCTCCAAAATTATGCATTCTTCTGCCTGTATCGAGGCATTTTCCTGCAACACGCGGTTTATGCTCATCAAACTTCCAATTCCCGGCGCGAAAAGCACTGGCGTCTGTGACACGAGCGAGATCTGCATGGCAACCGGCGATTTGCGGCCAGCCGGTGTTTCGCCGGCTTGGGAAGCGTTCGGACAACGGTTCTGGTCTCGTAATCCCTGCTCGCCTTGACGTCCCGAAAGGCTATGCTGCCCGCAGAGGTGCCGTCCGGGCGCCGATCGCTGGTGATTGAGGAACGATGGATTACGCCTTCTCGACGACAGACGGATCCGAAGCGGCGCGTGCTCCCGATCTGAGACGCATACACAGCCATCCCGACCATTGGTATCCGCTGGCCTGGTCGCGCGACCTCAAGCCCGGCGGGGTTCTCGCCAGCCTCTATGCCGGCGAGCCGATCGTGCTGATACGGCCCAAGGAAGGTGCCGTGTATGCGCTGGAGGACCGATGCGCGCATCGCCAGGTGCCGCTCAGCAAAGGCCGCGTCGATGGCCAGTCCCTGCGCTGCTCGTATCACGGCTGGGCCTATGGCCGCTCCGGCAAATGCGTCGACGTTCCCTATCTCGGCCGCGACAAGCTGCCCAACGGCGTGCGCACCTATCCGTGCCGCGAGCGCGGCGGGTTGATCCTGGTGTTTCCGGGCGATCCGGCGCTGGCCGACAGCGTGCCGCTGCCCGGCTTCGCCGCCGCCGACGACGACCGCTACAAGACACGGAAATTCGGC
This sequence comes from uncultured Acetobacteraceae bacterium, assembly GCA_964242565.1. Lineage (GTDB taxonomy): Bacteria > Pseudomonadota > Alphaproteobacteria > Acetobacterales > Acetobacteraceae > Lichenicoccus. The sequence continues at coordinate 1,365 of CAXTCT010000421.1, forward strand.
CGTGTCGTCGGCTGCCACTACAGCTTCATGCACGAGAACCTGATGGACATGAACCATCAGTTCATGCACAGCAAGCAGATGGGCCAGGTGCGCCCGCGCTTCCTCGGCCAGGATCGCGGCGAGGGCTGGATCGAGGCGCGCTACACTTTTGCCCGCACCGGCGGCACGCAGCCGCTCGGGGAGGCGCTCATCTTCGGCGAGCGGCGCGGCACCGAGGCCAGGCACGCCGACCGCGACATCATGACCATACGCACCGAATACCCCTACCAGACGCTGCGCATACGCACCGCCGACACGACACCGGTGATGGATCTCTGGATCGCCTATACGCCGCAGGACAAGGCTCAGAAAAGCAACCGCACCTTCGGCCTGCTTTCGGTGCGCAAGCCCAAGATCCCGGGCCTGCTGCACGCCGCCTGGCCGCTGCTGGTGCTGTTCACCGAGAAGATCTTCCGCGAGGACCGCGAAATCGTCGAGATGGAGCAGGCGGCGCACGACGCGCAGGGAGAGGATCGCAACCAGGAGGTGTTCCCGGTCATCCGCAACCTCCGCGACCTGCTGATGACCTGCGGCATCGAGGCTCCGTGAGCCTTGCCGGGCCGGCATTGGCATCGCCGGTGCGCCTGACCACCCCGCGCTTCGTCCTGCGGGCGCCACAGCCGCAGGATGCGGAGGCGATCCATCGCCTGGTCAATGACTGGGGCGTGGTGCGCATGCTGCCCCGCCTGCCGTTTCCTTATCCGCGGCAGCTGACCGACGAATGGATCGCCTCGACGGCGGCGCAGGCGGCGGCCGGGCAGGCCTATCATCTCGTCGTCATCGACCCGTCGCGTGGCCTGGATGAGGGCGCCGGCGTTGTGAGCACCGGCAGCTTGGGGGCGGAAGCCGTGGACGCCGCCGAGGCCGGCGGGGAGAAGCTGCTGGGCTGCGTCGGGCTGCGGATCGACGCCGCGACGCGAACCGGCGACCTCGGCTACTGGATCGCGCGACGCTACTGGAACGACCATGTCGCCAG
>CAXTCT010000422.1:0-2366 GCA_964242565.1 uncultured Acetobacteraceae bacterium
GCCATGACGGGATGCAGCGCATCCTGTCCGTCGCGCACCCAGACCACCCGCCGGCCGCCCGACAGCGACAGCGCCGTGGCCTCCTCCTCCAGCCGGTCATGCGCCTCTCGGCCCAGCACGGCGACCCGGAAGGGATCATCCAGCGTCCCCGCCGCCGCGCGTGCCGCCTCGGCCGCGCGTTCGCGTATCAGCCCGTGATCATCGCCATGCAGCAATATCGCCCGCATCCGGTCAGGCGAGGCCAGCAGCCGTGCAACCTGCCTTGCATCGGGCTTCACGTCCTCCGCCGGCTCCTAGCGCCCGATGGCGCCCGAAGGCAGCCCATCCGGGCCGGACGGCTGGAGCACGGATTGGTCGTTGTTGCCGGGCACGGTTTGCGGTCCCAGGAAGCCGGCGGGATGGCCGATGACCGGCGCCGGCGGGCTTTCCGCGACGGCGGTGCCGCTGCCGGCGCCATTGGGATGCGAGGCGAACCAGGTGGCGACCTGTGTCGTGATGCTGTCGGCAAGGTTGTCCGCGATGCGGCCGTAGGTGGTCTCGGCGGCCAGGGTGGCGGCGAAATACTGGGTCTCGACGTTGTTGAAGCCGTCGACCGCGCGGGTGCTGCCGCTGGCCAGCATGACCGGGCTGGGCGCGACACTCGACAGCACCCAGTTGGCGCGGGCGACGATGCGCGTGCGGGCGCTGGTATTATCGCCATGGATGCCGACTGCCTCGCTGTTCAGCGCGTAGCTGACCTGAAGCGTATAGCCCTGCGGACTGGCGTCGCTCGATCCGGCCAGGCGCTGCTGCAGGGACTGGCGCAATTGCTGGCCGGGGCGGCCGGGGATGTTGGCGACGAAGATGTCCGGCAGCTGCGCGTCCACCGATTTCGGGCCTGTGCTGTACAATGGATGAAAGCCGCAGCCCACCGCCGGCACGCACAATGCCAGCAGCAACAGGCATCTTGAGGCGCGCGTCATCCCGCCACCACGAAATTGACGATGCGGTTGGGGACGTGGATGCGCTTGACGATGCGCCGGCCGTCCAGCAGCCGCCGCACGTTCGGCTCGCATTCGGCGGCGGCAAGCACGCGGGCCGGGTCCTCGTCCGGGACGGTTTCGATGGTGCCGCGCAACTTTCCCATGATCTGCACCGCGATGGTGACGCTGCGGGCCGCCAGCAGGGCCGGATCGGCTTCCGGCCACGCCCGTTCCGTCGCCAGCGCCGTTCCGGGCTCCAGCCGCGCCAGCATCGTCTCGGCCAGATGCGGCATCATCGGGGCCGACAGCAGGCAGAGCGTGCGGGCCGCCTCGACGCGGGCAAAGGCGATGCCGGGCGCAACCAGGGCATGATCGGCCTCGGACAGCGCGGTCGCGAGCTCATGGATACGCGCCACCGCGACATTGAAGGTGAAGGCCTCGAGCGCCTCGGTCACCCCGGCGATGGCGCGGTGCGTGGCGCGGCGCAAGATGTCGGCGGGTTCGCAGAGGCTTTCCGGCGGCAGCACCGGTCCGGCCGCGGCGTCGCGCGCCGCCACCGCCAGGACCAGGCGATACAGCCGCTGGGCGAAGCGCGAGGCGGCGGCCGCCCCGGCCTCGGTCCATTCCATGTCGCGCTCCGGCGGGCTGTCCGAGAGGACGAACCAGCGCGCGGTGTCGGCGCCGAAACGCTCGATGATCGCCGTCGGGCTGATCGTGTTGCGGCGCGACTTCGACATTTTCTCGACCCGGCCGACCATGACCGGCGTGCCGTTGTCGCGACGCGTGGCGCCGGCGGCGGTGCGTTCGACCTCCTCGGGATAGAGCCAGGTGCCGTCGGCGTCGCGATAGCTTTCATGCGTGACCATGCCCTGCGTGAACAGGCCGGCGAAAGGCTCGTCCAGGCCGAGATGGCCGGTGGCCCGCATCGCGCGGGTGAAGAAGCGGGCATACAGCAGATGCAGGATCGCATGCTCGATGCCGCCGACATACTGGTCGACCGGCAGCCAGCGGTCGGCCGCGGCCCGCAGCGTCGGCGTGGACGCGTCCGGGGCGGTGAAGCGGGCGAAATACCACGAGCTGTCGACGAAGGTGTCGAAGGTGTCGGTCTCGCGCAGCGCCGGCTCGCCGCATCGCGGGCAGGCGACATGCTTCCAGCTCGGATGGTGGTCGAGCGGGTTGCCGGGGCGATCGAAGCGCACATCCTCGGGCAGGATGACCGGAAGCTGGTCGTCCGGCAGCGGCACCGGGCCGCAGGCGGTGCAGTGGATGATCGGGATCGGGCAGCACCAGTAGCGCTGGCGCGAGACCCCCCAGTCGCGCAGCCGCCAGTTGACCACCCCGCGCCCGGCGCCGAGCCGCTCCAGCCGCTCGATCGCGGCGCGGGCGCCGGCGACGGTGTCGAGG
>CAXTCT010000423.1:0-2364 GCA_964242565.1 uncultured Acetobacteraceae bacterium
GCGCATGACCGGCTCGCCTCCGGCGCCTCGATGCGGCGGCCCCACCCGGCGGGGCTGGGGGATGGCGACGGCGCGATCGGCTGGCTGCCGGCGCTGGGCGCCTTCGGGATCGGCGTGCCGTTCGGCCAGATGGATGCCGCGACGCTGGAACATCTGTGCGACCTGTCGCTCGGCCATGGCGACGGCATCCTGCATGTCACCCCCTGGCGCATGATCATCCTGTCCGGCGTCGCGGCACCCCTGGCCGTGGGGGCAGGCCTGATCACCGAGGCGGATGACCCGCGACGGCGGCTCAGCGCCTGCATCGGACGGCAAGGCTGCGCCAGCGGCACCGTCGATACGCGCGCCGACGCGCTTTTTCTGCTGGAGGCCGGCCTGCGCCCTGCGTCGCTGCATGTGTCGGGCTGCGCCAAGGGATGCGCCCACCCCGGTCCGGCCGCGATCACCCTGGTCGGAGCGGATGGCCGATACGGGCTGGTGCGCGACGGACGGGCAGGCGATACAGCGCAGGCCGACGGGCTCACCCTTTCCCAAATCGCCCGGCGGCTTGGCGGGGGTGTCGGCGGGCCTTGAACGGTTACAGCTACGAGCATGACGGGGCGGCGATCTATGCACGCTCCTTTGGCATCATACGCCGCGAAGCCGACCTGTCGGGGTTCTCGCACGACGAGGCCGCGGTCGCGGTGCGGGTGATCCACGCAAGCGGCATGGTCGAGATCGCCCGCGCGCTGCGCTTCGGGCATGGCTTCGTGGCCGCCGCGCGTTCGGCGCTGCGGTCCGGCTGCCCGGTCTTTTGCGACTCCGAGATGGTGGCGCACGGCATCACCCGGACGCGCCTGCCGGCCGGCAACGAGGTGGTCTGCACCCTGCGCGATCCGCGCACGCCGGAGCTGGCCCGCACGCTCGGCACCACCCGTTCCGCCGCGGCGCTGGATCTATGGGGCGAGCGGCTTGCAGGTGCGGTGGTGGCGGTCGGCAATGCCCCGACCGCGCTGTTTCACCTGATCGAGCGCATCCAGGGCGGCGGCCCGGCGCCGGCGGCGATCATCGGCATGCCGGTCGGCTTCGTGGGTGCCGCGGAATCCAAGGACGCCCTGGCCGAATTCGGATGCGTCCCCTGGGCCATCATCGCCGGACGGCGGGGCGGCAGCGCGATGGCGGCGGCGGCCGTCAATGCGCTCGCCAGCGAGACGGAATGAAGGCGCGTCTGTCCATCGTCGGCATGGGGCCGGGCGATCCCGAACTGCTGACGCTCAAGGCGCTGCGGGTGATCGGCGCCGCGGCCTGCGTGGCCTTTTTTGCCAGGAGGGGCCGGGTCGGGCATGCGCGCAGCATCGCCGGGGAGCGGATCAACCACGATTCCGAGCTCCTGCGTTTCGAGTATCCCTTCACCACGGAGCTGTCGGTCGCCGATCCGCGCTACCTGGCCGACATCGGCATGTTCTACGAGCGCTGCGCCGGCCTGCTGTCCGAGCGTCTGGCGGCGGGCGTGGACGTGGCGCTGCTGTGCGAGGGCGATCCGTTCTTCTACGGCTCGGCGATGTATCTGTTCGACCGCCTGCGTTACGAGTTCCCGCACGAGATCATCCCCGGCATCACCGGCATGAGCGGCTGCTGGTCGGCGGCCGACCTGCCCTTCACCCATGGCGACGATGTGCTGCAGGTGCTTCCCGGAACCCTCGACCGGCAGCGTCTGGCCGCGCGCCTGGCCCTGGGGGATGCCGCCGTGATCATGAAGGTCGGCGGCAATTTCCCCAAGATACGCGGCGCGCTGAGCGATGCCGGACTGCTCGCCCGCGCCGTCTATGTCGAGTACGGCACGATGCCCGGACAGCGCATCTGGCCGCTTGCGGAAATCGACCATCCGGCGCCGGACGCGCCCTATTTCTCCATGATCCTGGTGCCCGGACGGCAAAGCCGCCGATGATGGTCCCGGCGGCCAGCCTCGGCGGAAAACTCATGATCCTGGGCCTCGGCCCCGGGGATGCGCGGCTCCGCACGCCCGAGGTCACGGCGGCTCTGGCCGAGGCGACCGACCTGGTCGGCTATGGTCCCTATCTCGACCGTGTCGCGGCCGGCCTGCGCGCGATCCGGCACGCTTCGGATAATCGCGAGGAGCTTGCCCGCGCCCGGCACGCTCTGTCCCTGGCCGCTTCCGGCCGCCGGGTCGCGCTGGTGTCGTCGGGCGATGCCGGGGTGTTCGCGATGGCCAGCGCCGTGTTCGAGGCGGTCGAGCATGGCGATCCGGGCTGGCGCATGCTCGACATCGTGGTCATGCCCGGCATCTCGGCGATGCTGGCGGTGGCGGCCCGGCTGGGGGCACCACTCGGCCATGATTTCTGCGTGCTGTCGCTGTCGGACAAC
>CAXTCT010000424.1:0-2361 GCA_964242565.1 uncultured Acetobacteraceae bacterium
CCGGCGGCAACCAGCAGAAACTGGTGTTCGCCAAGGAGCTGCTGAGCGAGCCACGGCTGCTGCTGCTCGACGAGCCCACGCGCGGCGTCGATGTCGGCGCCAAGGCCGAGATCTACCGCCAGCTGCGCGCCCTGGCGCAGGACGGGCTCGGCGTGCTGGTGGCGTCCTCGGAACTGCCCGAGCTGCTCGGGCTGTGCGACCGCATCGTGGTGATGCAGGCCGGTGTGACGGTGGCGAGCTTCGAGGCCGGCGTCAGCGAGGAGGTCCTGCGCCGAACCAGCATCGGAGAGATGCAGGCCGCATGAACCAGGCCGTCATGCCCTCCCCGCCGGTCCCGGCAATGGTTCCGCCGGCGGCACGGCCGCGCCGCTCGCCGCTGGCCTATCTGATCCGTTTCCAGAGCCTGCTCGGGCTGGTGCTGGTGCTGATCGGCGGCATCGCCTTTTCGCCGCGGCGGCACGGCCATGTCCTGTTCCTGGCCACGGACAACATCGCCAACATCGTCCGCTCGATCTCCGAGACCGGCATCCTCGCACTCGGCATGACCTTCGTCATCATCGCCGCCGGCATCGACCTGTCCGTGGGCGCGGTGCTCGGCCTGTCGAGCGTGCTGACCGCGACGCTGCTGGTGAATTCCGGCTGGGGTATCGCTCCCACGCTGATCCTGGTGCTGGTGGTCGCCACCCTGTTCGGGCTAATGCAGGGATGGCTGTCGACGCGCCTGCGCATCCAGGCCTTCATCGTCACCCTGGCCGGGCTGCAGGCGGCGCGCGGCCTGGCGCTGATCGCCTCGGGCAACACCTTTATCAACATCAACTACGGCAGCGGCGCCGGCAACGCGCCGCCGGGCTTCGCCATCCTCGGCGAGCGGCTGCTCGGCGACACCTTTCCCGTCGCGACGCTGGTGTTCCTGATCCTGGCCGCGTTCGCGACCTTCCTGCTCAATCGCACACGCTATGGCCGTTACGTGTTCGCCGTTGGCGGCAACGAGCGCGCCGCCAGGCTGTCCGGCATTCCCGTGGGATGGATCAAGATCTCCGTCTACGGTCTGAGCGGGCTCTGCGCGGGCATCGCCGGCATCGTGCATGCCGGGCAGTTCAGTTTCGGCAGCCCCAACGACGGCACCGGCTACGAACTCAACGCCATCGCCGCCGTGGTGATCGGCGGCACCGACCTGTTCGGCGGCGCCGGCAGCATGGTCGGCACCATCGCCGGGGCGGTGATGCTGGGCGCGCTGGCCAACATCCTACAGCTCAACGACGTCAGTGCGGCCATGCAGCTGCTGGCCACCGGCGCCATCATCGTGCTGGCCGCGGGCCTGCAGACCATCATCAGACGCGACGGAAGCTCGCGCTGAACAACAGGGGAAAACACATGGCGACGCGCATCAACTGGTTCATGGCGATGATCATGGCGGGCAGCTCGCTCGCGACCGGCGCCTCCAACGAAGCCCGGGCGGCCGCCTCGATCGCGAAAAGCTGCGGACCTCACGACCATTACACGATCGGCTTCTCGCAGGCCAACTTCAAGGAGCCCTACCGCGCGGCGATGAATGCGGACTTCGAGCGGATGATCAAGCAGTATCCGCAATTCAAGATCGTGATCGCCGACGGCCAGGCCAACGACAACACCCAGGTCTCCCAGGTCGAGAATTTTCTGACCCAGCAGGTCGACCTGCTATTCATCTCCGCCTTCGAGGCCGCCCCGCTGACGCCGGCGGTGGCGCGTTTCATGAAGGCCGGCATCCCGGTGATCGAGATCGACCGCAAGACCCTCAACAACAACTACACCAGCTTCGTGACCGGCGATAACCGCGCCATCGCCAAGGAAGCCGGCGAGTATGCCGCGACCAAGCTGCTGCCAGAGGGGGGCGAGGTTGCGATCCTCGAGGGCCTGCCAAGCTCGTCGCCGGCGATCGAGCGGCTGGAAGGCTTCAAGGCCGGCATCGCCGGCAATCCCAAGCTCAAGGTGGTCGCCGTGCAGCCGGTGGACTGGATGCAGGACAAGGCGGTCACCGTGTTCGGCGCGATGCTGCAATCCCATCCCGACATCAAGCTGGTCTATGCCTGCAACGACCTGGCCGCAGCCGGCGCCTATATCGCCGTCAAGCAGGCGGGCAAGCTCGGCCAGGTCAAGATCATCGGCACCGATGGCCTGCCCGGCCCGTCCGGCGGCATCCGGGCCGTGGCCGACGGCGAATGGGCGGCGACGATGGTATACCCGACCGGAGTGGCCGACGCCCTCAAACTCGCCAAGCAGATCCTGATCGATTGCGCGACCTCGGTGCCGAAACTGGTGACGGTGCCGACGCAACTGATCAACGAGAGCAACGCCAAGGCGATCTACGCCAAAGGCGGCTAG
>CAXTCT010000425.1:0-2355 GCA_964242565.1 uncultured Acetobacteraceae bacterium
CCAACGCCCGACTGCCCCGGTCGTTCGTCTACGTAACGTTGTGGTTGATCCATTGCAGCCCGATGCACTGGAGGCACTGGCATGGACCGTGCAGGACGCGGCATTTGCCAGCAGCACAATGCCAGACCGGCGACCGGCAGCCATGCAATCGATCGACACCCTGAGCCTCGGGAGATTTCTGTATTCCCTTTCGGATCGGCCGGGAGCGTTCTCCAGGGGTCCAACAGGGGCACGCCGCGCGGTTCGGATGGCACTACACGCTCAAGCACGGCAGTTGGCTGGACATGGCCGACAGCCAACTCAGCGTCCTGTCCCCCCCCGGTGCCTCTCCCCCCAGCGCCTCTACCCAACGTGATGAATGACACGCGATACTAGTGCGTGTCGAATACATGTTGGTAGTCGGCGAGCCGGATCTCGGTGGCGGCGATCTCGTCCGCGGTTGGGCGGCGCGGATCGGCCGCGGAGGGCAGCATACCGAACTTCATCAGGCACAGCATCAGCAGCATTCGCGCCTTGGTGGCGGTCAGGTTGGAGCCGGCGATGAACGGGCCGCCGCGAATGGCGAAGCCCTCGGTGTTGCCGCGCCCGACATTGACCACCGGAAAGCCGGTATAGGCCGCCCGCAGCAGCGCACGCGTCTTCGATGTGGCGGCCGCCTTGCCGTATGGGGATAGTCCCTCAAGCACAAAGCCGGACAGCGGTGCATGACGAAGCTTGTAGTCCATGAACGCCGCGATATCGACCTCCTGCTCCGGATCGCTGTCATGGTCGTCCTCGACATAAGAGCTATCCTTGACAATCGAGACCTTCGGGATCGACGTGTCCAGCAGGTCGCCGCTCGCGTCCTTGATGCCGACCCGGACCCTCTCGATACCCTCGGGTCCCGATCGGAGTCCCTCGACCATGTCCGGCAACCGGGTGATGTTCACCTCCGAGCGGTCCGTGTGCCGCGTCACCGGGATATGGCGCAGCACCGAGCCGGTGCCGCCACCGGCCGCACCGAGGATACCGCCATAGCCGCCGGTCGCAACGAACCCGCCCGGACGCGCATCGACCTTGGCCACCTCACGAGCGCCGAACACGCGCTGGTCCTGCACCATCACCGCGCCGACATGGTTGCGTCCACCCTCGTCCGCCCAGACCCGGGACGCGATCCATTCGACCGAGTCTGCGAGGTTCTTCGGCCCGTCATTGCTGATCTGGCCGTGATAACGCTGCGATGCATTGCCGCAGACCGGGATCGTCACGTCGAGCACGAGGTTGAACCAGTACATGGTTTCCTCGATGCGCGGGCTGCCCTGGGTCCAGATCGCTCCGTCATAGCGTCCGCCTGCGAGCACGCGGCGGGTGCGATTGGTGATGCTGGCCAGCGTCATGCGCGACGGCGACGCGTTCAGATGCGGCGGCCGGTAGGCGAAGAAATCGCGCCCGCCCACCTCCGGCTCGATGTCACCGATGCCGACATCGGAACGCTCGGCCGCCGCCAGCCCCTTGGCGTAGCCGCCCGAGGGCGCAATCCGGAAGAAATCGATCTCGGCATGGTTGGAGATCATGTTGCCGAGGCCCGCGCCGTCGATGCCGAGACGGTCCACCTCCTCAAAGGTGCGCGCTCCGTCCGGCATGAAGGGCTGCCGGCTCAGCTCGCGCGAGACACGCGCCCCGGTTCCGTCTGTCTCCCAGGCGCTGCCGTCCTGCTGCCGCGCCATGTAAGGCAGCGGGTAATATCCGTCCTGCGGCGCGATCTCGATCCGGTACACCGGCCGGTCCTCGTCCGCCTGCCGCTCGATCGAGAAGCGGCCCTGGGCGTCGAGATAGCCGTCCGGCGGCGCATAAAGCTCGGCCAGATCCCGCTCCAGCGGGTGCGCCGTAAAAGGCTCGACATACACCACGGCCGGCGCCGCCAGAAGCTGCGGACGCAGGCTGTCGAAGCGCGAGCGCTTCCCCTCGATGTCGGTCAGCAGCGGCAGGCCGTGCCGCTCGCGCGCCTGGTTCGACGTCACCAGCGGCGGCGTGTTCTGAATGGTCGCGTTGGGGCCGGCGAGATGGGCGATACGAATTTTCCGTGGCGTCTCCGGTCGTGGGTTCTTCGGACCGGGGCTCATGCGTCTGCTCCGGAGGTGCTGCCAGCCTCCTGATCCTCGATCATCACATGGCGCTCGAACCGATCGAGCAGCGCGCCCATTCGTTGGCGCTGCAGCGCGAACTCCGGGCTGGCGTCGCGCGCGGTGAGGTCGGCCTCGAAGGCCTCGCGCGAGGGAAAGCCGCACTCCCAGCGAATGTCGGGACCGGACGCGCCACCGCCCACCAGGATGCGTCCCGGCGGCAGGCCCAGCTCGAGCCGCAGCCGGGTGCCGC
>CAXTCT010000426.1:0-2351 GCA_964242565.1 uncultured Acetobacteraceae bacterium
ACACCTTCTTTCCCTCGCTGCGTCCGGCCGGCGCCCGGGACCTGTCGCGCTTCGCCGGCGGGCCGGCCGATCCCGCGGCGGGACGGATCCTGTTCGCCTCGCACTGCTCGGGCTGCCACGGACTCGATCATGCCATCGAGGGCCCGGCGCTGGCGGGCGTGTTCGGACGCCGCGCCGGCTCGGTGCCGGGCTATCCCTACACGCCGGCCCTTGCCGCGGCCCGCATGACATGGGACCAGAACACCCTGCGGCAATGGCTTGCGGGTCCGCGGCGCTTCATTGCGGGCACGGCGATGCCCGACGCGATCGACGACGCGGCCGGCCGTGACGACATCATCGCCTATCTGCGAACGCTCTCGCTTCCGAAAGGTAGCTGAGCCTTACGCCTTCAAACCGGAGCCCATCGCCCATGACAACGAGCCTGCTTCGATCCGGCGCCGTCGCGGCGCTCGCCCTGCTGTTCAGCTTCCAGGCCCAGGCACAAACCGAGGCCCAGGGTCAGGCCCAGGGTCAGGCCCAGAATGCCGATGCCTCGCTGCGCGCCGCCATTGCCAGCCCGCAGCGCAGCCCGGAATTCACCAGGCGCGACAGGGTCCGTCATCCGCTGAAGGAGCTCGAATTCTTCGGGCTGAAGCCGGGCCAGACATTGGTCGAGATCTGGCCGGGCGGCGGCTACTGGACACAGATACTGGCTCCCGAATTGCGCGCGCACGGGACCTATTACCTCGCCCTGCCGCCGGGCAAGCCGGGCACGGACATCAAGGACACGCCGCTGATGCGCAAGCTCGAGGCAATGCCGGCGCTGTACGACAAGGTGATCCCGGCCGAGGCCGGGCCAGGCCATTACGACATCGCGCCGGCGGGATCGGCCGACCTGGTGCTGACCTTCCGCAACCTGCATAACTGGATGGCCGGCGGCTACGCGCCGCAGATGCTGGCGGCCTTCTACCGCGTGTTGAAGCCGGGTGGCGTGCTCGGCATCGAGGAGCATCGCGGCCATCGCAGCGTCGTCCAGGACGCCAACGCCGAGGATGGCTATGTCCGCGAGGATTATGCCGTCGCCATGATCAGGAAGGCGGGCTTCAAGCTGGTCGGCGCCTCGGAGATCAACGCCAACCCCAAGGACACGGCGAACTGGCCCGCCGGTGTCTGGACCCTGCCGCCGACGCTCACCCTGGGCTCCAAGGACCGGGAAAAATACCTGGCCGTGGGCGAGGCGGATAATTTCGTCCTGAAGTTCCGCAAGCCATAGGGCGTCCCTGCCGCCCCTGGCCTACCCGACCAGCGCGCCGACCCGCTCCTGCTGGCGCAACCAGGCCCGGCGGGCATCCTCGTCGAACAGCTCGGACAGCTTGGACATCATGGTGCCGCCCAGCTCCTCGGCGTCGGTGATGGTGACGGCGCGGCGGTAATAGCGGGTCACGTCGTGGCCGATGCCGATGGCGATCAGTTCGACGGCACCGCGATTTTCGATGCCATGGATCACCTCGCGCAGGTGCCGCTCCAGATAGGAGCCGGCATTGACCGAAAGGGTGCTGTCATCGACCGGGGCGCCGTCGCTGATGACCATCAGGATGCGACGGCTTTCGCGTCGCAGCAGCAGCCGGCGATAGGCCCAGAGCAGCGCCTCGCCGTCGATATTCTCCTTGAGCAGGCCCTCGCGCAGCATGAGCCCGAGATTGCGCCGCGCCCGGCGCCACGGCGTGTCGGCCGATTTGTAGATGATATGGCGCAGATCGTTGAGCCGGCCGGGCTCGCGCGGCTTGCCTTCGGAAACCCACCGCTCGCGGCTCTGGCCGCCCTTCCAGGCGCGCGTGGTGAAGCCCAGCACCTCGACCTTGACCGCGCAGCGTTCCAGCGTGCGGGCGAGGATGTCGCCGCACATGGCCGCCACCGTGATCGGGCGGCCGCGCATCGAGCCGGAATTATCGATCAGCAACGTCACCACGGTGTCGCGGAAATCGGTGTCGCGTTCGGTCTTGTAGGACAGCGACAAGGTCGGGTTGACCACTACGCGGGCGAGGCGGCCGGCATCGAGGATGCCCTCCTCGAGATCGAACTCCCAGGCGCGGGTCTGCTGGGCCATGAGCTTGCGCTGCAGCCGGTTGGCGAGCTTGCTGACCACGCTCTGCACGTTAAGAAGCTGCTGGTCGAGCTGCTGGCGCAGGCGGTTGAGCTCTTCCGCGTCGCACAGATCCTCGGCGCCGACCTCCTCGTCGAACTGCTTGATGTAGGCGCGATAATGCGGCGCCGACGGTGGCTGCGCGCCTTCTCGCGAAGGCTGCGGACCGCCCGGACGGTCCTCGCCCTCGGCCGCGCCCTGCCGCTCATCGGGGTCGTCCTCGGGCTCG
>CAXTCT010000427.1:0-2344 GCA_964242565.1 uncultured Acetobacteraceae bacterium
CCCTGGCGGCGACGGGCCAACCCCCCCGCCGATGGCTTCGGCCGCCGCGCGGCCATTCAGGATGCCGGCCGGTTCAAGCAGCATGGACATCATGGTTCGATAAGGCGAACAGCGGGACCGGGACCCCGCCATTCGATCCGGATCAGCCCGGCTGCGGTGCCGGACCGAGGCCGCCCGGTGGCGGGGCGGGATCGGGACGGAAGCCGCCGGTGGTCGGCACCGAGGCGCGGCGGTTATCCGGCATCGGGTCGTCGACTACCGCGCGGGTGATCTTTTCGCCGCGCAGGATCTGGCGCACCTCGGCACCCGACAGCGTCTCGTATTCGAGCAGCCCGGCCGCCAGCAGATGCAGCTCGTCGATATGCTCGATCAGGATCTCCTTGGCACGATGATAGCCGTTGTCGATCATGCCCTTGACCTCCGCCTCGATCTCTCGCGCCGTCGTCTCGGAAACATTCTTGTTCTGCGTCACGGAGTGGCCGAGGAACACTTCCTGGCTGTTGTCGCCATAGGCGATCATGCCGAGCTTGTCGCTCATGCCGAGTTCGGTGACCATCATCCGGGCGATCCGGGTCGCCTGCTTGATGTCACCGGACGCGCCGCCGGTCACCTTGTCCGCACCGAGGATCAGCTCCTCGGCGACCCGCCCGCCCATGATCTTGACCAGCAGCGCCTTCAGATAGGCGCGGCTTTCGGACAGTCGGTCGTTTTCCGGCAGGCTGAAGGTGACGCCCAGGGCACGGCCGCGCGGGATGATCGTGACCTTGTGCAGGGGATCGCTCTCGGCCTCGTACAAAGAGCAGAGCGCATGGCCGCCTTCATGATAGGCGGTGAGGCGCTTCTCCTCCTCGCTCATGACCAGGGAGCGGCGTTCGGCGCCCATCATCACCTTGTCCTTGGCGTTCTCGAACTCGAGCATCGCCACGGTCCGCTTGCCGAGGCGCGCCGCGAGCAGGGCGGCCTCGTTGACCAGGTTGGCGAGATCGGCGCCGGAAAAGCCGGGCGTTCCGCGCGCGATCACCTTGGGCTCGACATCGCTGGCCAGCGGCACCTTGCGCATATGCACGCGCAGGATCTTCTCGCGGCCGTTCACGTCGGGGTTGGGCACCACCACCTGACGGTCGAAGCGGCCGGGACGCAGCAAGGCGGGATCAAGCACGTCGGGACGGTTGGTAGCCGCGATCAGGATGACGCCCTCGTTGCTCTCGAATCCGTCCATCTCGACCAGCATCTGGTTGAGCGTCTGCTCGCGCTCGTCGTTGCCGCCGCCGAGACCCGCGCCGCGATGACGTCCGACCGCGTCGATCTCGTCGATGAAGATGATGCAGGGCGCGGATTTCTTGCCCTGCTCGAACATGTCGCGCACGCGCGAGGCGCCGACGCCCACGAACATCTCGACGAAATCCGAGCCCGAAATGGTGAAGAACGGCACGTTGGCCTCGCCGGCGATGGCCCGCGCGAGCAAAGTCTTGCCGGTGCCGGGAGGTCCGATCAGCAGCACGCCCTTGGGGATCTTGCCGCCGAGACGCTGGAATTTCTGCGGGTCCTTGAGGAACTCGACGACTTCCTGCAGCTCGCCCTTGGCCTCGTCGATCCCCGCCACGTCCTCGAAGGTCATGCGGCCCTGCTTCTCGGTCAGCATACGGGCGCGCGACTTGCCGAAGCCCATCGCGCGGCCGCCGCCCGACTGCATCTGGCGCATCACGAAGAACCAGGCGCCGATCAGCAGCAGCATCGGCAGCCACTGCAGCAGGTAGCGCACCAGCGGGTTGACGTCGCTATCCTCGGGCTTGGCGACGACCTCGACGCCCTTGTCCGTCAAACGCGACACCAGGTTCGGGTCCTCGGGCAGATAGGTCTCGAAGCTGGTGCCGTCGGTCAGCGTGCCGGTGACATTATGTTGCTGGATCACAACGGAGCGCACGCGGCCGCCATTCACGTCGCCGATAAAGTCGGAATAGGCGAGTTGCTGCGAAGCATGCTGCCCGCCGCCAGGCTGAAAGACATTGAAAAGCAGCACGAGCATCACCGCGATGATGACCCAAAGCGCCAGATTCCGGCCGAAATTGCTCATCTTCACTTGTTTTTCCAAACCCGCGGGAGGTTCCCCGTCCTCAAGACGTCGAGGCTATAGCCAGAACCTGACACTACATAGGATGCAAAGGATCGTCGCACACCCCCGACCATAAGGGCTATTTATCTCGAAACGGTTACCGAAGGACAGCCGGGCGGAGAAAAATCGGCTGCTGGGTGGCAGGCTGGGCGGGCTGGAAGCTGAAAGCGTGGCCGTCCAACCCCGGTTTCGTCAGGGAGGCGCCATCCGGCCGGCGCAGCGTCGGCATCA
>CAXTCT010000428.1:0-2343 GCA_964242565.1 uncultured Acetobacteraceae bacterium
GTCGCGCCGAGTTCTCGCCAATCCACGATTTCCTCCGGAGCCGCCGCGCGTGCCAGCACGTCGATCTTGCGCCGCCTGGCGGCCGCGATGACGCCGAAATACCCGTCGGGCCTGATCGACGCGGGATCGGTGCCGTCGATGACGAGCAGCGAAAACGGCCAGTTTTCCGCAACCGCCTCCTGAACCGACGGATCATCGCCTTCGGCCAGCGTGATCATCAGCCCGAGCTCGACCTGCCTGCGGCGCAGCGACGCCACCATCTCGGTCCACCGCTTCACATCCAGCAGGGGCGGCACGTCCGAGACCAGCAGCAGCAGCTGCGAACGCCGCTCGCCTTCGATGCGGTCGATCTTGTCGTCCAGGGCGGCGCGCCGGCCGAATCCGGCCAGAGCGGCCCAGGAGATCGATACCAGCAGGCGTCCCCTGCCCTGCCTCCGGGCAAGCTCGTTCACGGCGAGGTCGAACCGGAGCAGATCGACGTCACGCTTCGGGTCCAGCTCGTTGGCGAGCCCCTCCGTCGCGGCGGTCAGGTCGAAGATCCGCCGACGGTGCGGCGGCGCGAAATCCACCACCACCATCGGCCTGACGGCGCCGACGCGATCGGTCACGATCTTCACGTTCGGGGCCGGGGTGTCCCGCAGCTCCCGGATCAGTTCCTTCACGGCGAAGACACCCTTTTGCTGCTCGGCGTCGAGCCGTTCCAGCAAGGCCGGGGAGGCCGCCGACCGCGCGAAGCGGCCACGTGCGGCCGCGGCATCGGTTTCCTCCTCCCGGCACATGGCAGCCGAAACATTGGCCGCAACCTCGTCTCCGAGTTCGGTCAGGAAACGCAGCCGGATCTCGCGGGCCGCAGCGCCCAGCACCGCGGCATTATGCGCCTCGTCGGTGCTTTCGAACCAGATGACGAAGCCGTTATCGTCATTGCGGCTGAACACGTCTTCCGGCGCCAGGCGGCGTTTGACGATCTGCTCGGCCATCATCATCGCGCGCGACGCGATGCGCAGCCAACCGCTGCCGGCGGCCTCCTTGAGGGCCTCGAGACTGATCGCCTGCAACTGCCCGACGCTGCGGAATTTCACGCCGGGCATGGCGGATCTGGCCATGGCGGACGTATCCGCCGGCTCCTTTTGCCGCAACTGGTCCGGGATCAGGGTGACCACCCGCAGACGCTTGACCGAGGCGTCGCGGAGCAGCGCAGACGTCAGCCTGCCCGGCACGTGGCTGCCGTCCCTGGTCACGATCTTGATCTGCATCTCATAGTTGGCGCCGTCGAGCAGCTGCCCGGCCCGCGCCGCCCGTGCCGCGGCGGCATAGTCCGGGGCGATCAGGTTCTCGAGGTTAAGCCCCTCGATCCTGCTCGTGTCATAGCCGAAAAGGCGGTGGAAGGCCGGGTTGGCCATCATGATGATGCCATCGGCGCCAATGATCGCGACCGCGGCATTGATGCGCATGAACACCGAAGCCAGCAGCCGCTGCGATTCATTCTCCTGCAGTCTGCGGCGACGCGCCTCAGTGATATCGCGGCCGATCACGATGCCATAGCTGGGGGCTTCCGCCCCATCGGCGTCGGGCCCGCCAGTCTTGAGCCCGCCAGTCTTGAAGTTGAGGCCGAAGCCGAACCAGACCTCGCGTCCATTCACCCGCAGCCTCACATCGAGCTGAAGCGGCGACCCGGCGCGCAGGGCGTCCTCGAATGTTTTCCAGTCATCCGGATTCTCCACCAGGTCCGCCAGCATGGCCAACGGCGAGCCGGAAAGGGCCTCCACGCCGAAGCCGAGGATCAGCGCCATGGGCGAGTTCGCGGTCCGGATCACGGCTTTCTCGCCCTCGGCGGGACGCTCGATCACCATCACCGCGTTGCCGCGTTCCTCCAGGGCCTCCTCGATCAGATTCGACAAGTTCATGGGATCCGTGTCTTCCGGAACGCGCCGAGGTCAGGGCCGCAGCCGGCCCGCCGATGCAGCCTAGGCTTCCCGTGCTAACCAAAGATGTATAGCCAGGGGATTTGCGGAGAAATTTTCCTTTGCGGAACCTGGCTGGCGGCGGCGCGGCCTGCCGACATATCGGCCGGGCCGGGGCCCGGCCCCGAGGAGGATGGCTTGGAACAACAGCTCGAACATCACGAACATGCCGGACACGCCTCGGAGCATGGCAACAAGCGCGCGGCGCTGCTGGTGGCGCTCCTGGCGGCCTGCCTCGCCGTCAGCGAGCAAGGCTCGAAACATGCCGAGATACGGGTCGCGGAGAACTCGATCGCCGCCGCCGATGCCTGGACGCAATATCAGGGCAAGTCGATCCGCCAGGCCGTGGCGCACGACCTGGCGGCACTCGGCGCGAGCCTGC
>CAXTCT010000429.1:0-2343 GCA_964242565.1 uncultured Acetobacteraceae bacterium
TGCCGGCCTTGCTGCGGCAATGCCACCGGCTGGCGCTGCTGCCGGTGGACTCCGCCCTCGGCGGCTCGGGCGATGCGCAGCGGGCGGGCGGCACGGCCGGAGACTGGAGTCCCTTTTGTCATGCCGTGCAGTGGATCCCGCCCGGCAACGACGATGCCGCACGCCATGTCGTCGCCGCCTGGCTGCAGGCCTACGAGGTCGGCGACAACGGCCGCGCCGATGCCCGCTTCACCGGCTATTTCGAGCCGGAATATCCCGGCGCGCTGGCGCCGGACGCCCGTTACGCCGTTCCGCTCTACCGCCGTCCGCCCGATCTGCTGACGGTTCATGGTCCGCCTCCGGCCGACGAGGCGGTCCCCGGGCGCGTCTCCGGGCGCCTCGCCGGCGGTCATGTGGTGCCCTACTGGACACGCGCGCAGATCGACCAGGGCGTGCTCGCGGGACGTGGCCTGGAACTGGTCTGGCTCACCGACCCGGTCGACCTGTTCTTTCTGCAGCTCCAGGGTTCGGGCCGCATTCGCCTGCCGAGCGGACAGATCGTCCGGGTCGGCTATGACGGCCGCAACGGCGCGCCCTATGTCCCGCTCGGCCGGCTGCTGGTCGAGCAGGGCCAGCTCGCGCCCGACGCGGTCAGCATGGCCTCGATCCGCGCCTGGCTTGCCGGCCATCCGGCACAGGCGCGGGGGGTCATGGAGCAGAACCCGAACTACGTGTT
This sequence comes from uncultured Acetobacteraceae bacterium, assembly GCA_964242565.1. Classification (GTDB taxonomy): domain Bacteria; phylum Pseudomonadota; class Alphaproteobacteria; order Acetobacterales; family Acetobacteraceae; genus Lichenicoccus. Next base: position 716 of record CAXTCT010000429.1, read on the forward strand.
CTTCCGCAGCCTCGACGACCTGCGTCCGGACCAGGGGCCGCCCGGAGCGCTCGGAGTGGATCTCCAGCCCGGCCGCTCGGTGGCCATCGACCGCGCCTTCCTGCCGCTGGCCGCGCCGGTATGGGTGGACACCACGGAGCCGGGCGGTGGCAAGCTGCAGCGGCTGATGCTGGCGCAGGATCTCGGCACCGACATCAATGGCCCGGCACGCGCGGATATCTTTTTCGGCTGGGGTGAAGCGGCCTCGGCCGAGGCCGGCGCGATGCATGAAGGCGGCCGCCTGGTGGTGCTGCTGCCGCGGCCTCCCGCGCATTAAGGCCTTGTAATTACAGATTGCGGACCAAAATTTCCGCGCGACTCGCCATGCCCCCTGGCCGCAGCCTCGGCGAGGTGGCGATACTGCGCGGATGATACCGAGTCTCGTGCCCCACACCGAGTCGCATGTTCCCGTGCCAAGGTTGGCGCGCATGCTCAAGCCGCCACGCGTCCTGGTGCCGCGCACGTTGCGGCACATGGTCGGCCGGCATCTGATCTATCGTGGCGACTGCCTGCGCGTGCTCGGCCAGCTCGACGGGGCGAGCGTCGACGTCGTGGTGACATCGCCGCCCTATAATCTCGGGCTGAAATACGGCACCTATCACGACCGGCGCGATGAGGGCGAATATCTGGACTGGCTGGTCGATTGCTCCACCGCGATCAAGCGGGTGATGCGCCCGGACGCCTCGTTCTTCCTCAACATCACCGGTTCAAGCGCCCGCCCCTGGCTGCCCTTCGAGCTGATGGTCCGGCTGCGGCCGCTGTTCGAGCTGCAGAACCATATTACCTGGGTGAAGTCGATTTCGGTGGGCGAGGACAGCCTCGGCCATTTCAAGCCGATCCGCTCCGAACGTTTCCTGCACCGCAACCACGAGCATGTCTTCCATCTGACGCATTCGGGCAGCGTGCCGCTCAAGCGCCTCGCCGTCGGCGTGCCCTACAAGGACAAGACCAACATTTCGCGCCGGGGCCACCAGCAGGACCTGCGTTGCCGCGGCGACACCTGGTTCATCCCCTATGCGACGGTCCAGGCGCGCTCGCAGAAATTCAACCATCCGGCGGCGTTTCCGGTGATGCTGCCGCGCATGTGCATCCGCCTGCATGGCCAGCGCCATCCGGTGGTGCTCGACCCCTTCATGGGAAGCGGCACCAGCCTGATCGCCGCCGAGGAAGAGGGCGGACGCGGCATCGGCATCGACCTAGACTCCGCCTATGTATCGGTCGCACGGTCCCGGCTGCTTTCGACCTTCCGCGCCGAACGGGCCGCCTGAGGCGGCTCCATCTGGCCGGTTCCGCCCGTAAACGGCGTCGAACCGTTGCAATTCCGCATCTTAACGGCTGAAATAACGCGGATCGCCGCCAGCGGTATCGCTGGCGTGGACGCTGCTGTAAGGCCTTGGACTAGCCACCCTTTCCGGACCCCAGATGACCTTGCCGCCGGATCCGCTCGCGTCGATCATCAGCTCAGGCATCAGCTCGGGCATCAGCTCGGGCCGCAGCAGCTCCAATGCGGCGCTGGGGCTGTTGCTGACGGTCGCGGGCTGCGCCGTCGGGCCTGATTTCCGTCGCCCGCAACTGCCCGGCGGTCCGCC
>CAXTCT010000430.1:0-2341 GCA_964242565.1 uncultured Acetobacteraceae bacterium
AACTGGCCGCAGGCGGCGAGGATGTCCTGGCCGCGCGGCATCCGGATCGGCGAGGCGAAGCCCGCATCGGTCACGATGCGGGCAAATTTGTCGAGCTGCTCGCGGGTCGAGACCTGGTACGGGCTGCCCGGCCAGGGGTTGAACGGGATCAGGTTCACCTTGGCCGGGATGCCGCCGATCAGACGCACCAGCTCGTGCGCGTCGGCCTCGCTGTCGTTGATGCCGCGCAGCATGACATATTCGAAGGTGATGCGGCGCGCATTCGAGGCGGCCGGATAGCGCCGGCACGCCGCCAGCAGCTCGGCGATCGGATATTTGCGGTTCAGCGGCACGATCTCGTCGCGCAGTTCGTCGCGCACCGCGTGCAGCGATACCGCCAGGTTGACCGCCAGCTCCTCTCCGGCGCGGTCCATCATCGGCACCACGCCGGAGGTCGACAGGGTGATCCGCCGGCGCGACAAGGCGATGCCCTCGCCGTCCATGACGATACGCATCGCCTTGGCGACATTCTCGTAGTTGTACAACGGCTCGCCCATGCCCATCAGCACGATGGTGGAGAGCAGACGGGGGGTCTCGCCGCGCGGGCTCGGCCATTCGCCGTAACTGTCGCGCGCGGCCATGAACTGGCCGACGATCTCGGCCGCACCCAGGTTGCGCACCAGGGTCTGGGTGCCGGTATGGCAAAATTTGCAGGACAGCGTGCAGCCGACCTGGCTCGAGATGCACACCGCGCCGCGGTCCTCGCGACGGTCGGGGATGTAGACGGTCTCGGCCTCCTGGCCGTCCCGGAAACGGAACAGGAATTTCCGGGTTTCGTCCGAACTGGTCTGCACGGCCGCCGCTTCCGGGCGGCCGATCACGAAGCGTTCGGCCAGGAGCGCCTGCAGCGGCCTGGCGATCGAGGTCATGGCCGCGAAATCGGTGACGCCCTGGTGATACACCCAGTGCCAGATCTGCTTGGTCCGGAACGGCTTCTCGCCGATGGCCGCCAGCGCCTCGGTCAGCTCCTCGCGCGACAGGCCGACGATCTCGCGCCGCCCGTCCGCCAGCACCGGGGGAGGCGGCGAGAACAAGGCGGTCTTGGCCAGGATACGGACGCGCTCGGCCTCGTTGAGGGTCTCGATTGCGGGTGATGTCATGCGCGGCCCTATAAACCATCCCGGCCCTGGAACCCAGAGCCCAATCCTAAGGCATGGCCCAGCGATAGGTGTTGCCGGCCGCTTCGGCCTGCAAGCGTCGGGACGCGCCGGGCGACGGGTCTGAATTTTCCCGGCGACGCGCCGCAACCGTCATACGAATGCCACGTTTATGATACCTAATGGTAACGAGGACGGAAGGGTTCAGGAGGCGGGCGATGGACGATCTGGAATACCACGCGAAGCTGGATGAACTGGATCATCTGCTCAACGACCCGGAGGTCGAGTCCGAGCCGTCGCATATCTGGTCGCTGCTGGCCGAAATCTCGCATCACGACCTGCCGGCTCCCGTTGGGGTGCGCCCTGCGGGCTAATGCCTCGTCGCCGCGATCAGGAATTCGCGGTTTCCTTCAGGTCCGGTGATCGGGCTCGTCTCGATCCCGGCGACGCGCCAGCCTTCGAGCGACGCCCACCAATCCCGGACTATGCCGCAGACCTCGGCATGGACCGCCGGATCGCGTACCACGCCCTTCGCGCCGATCGCCGCCCGTCCTGCTTCGAACTGCGGCTTGATCAGGGCGACCGCCCACGCACCCGGCTGGCATAGCCTGAGGCCGGCCGGCAGCACCGTCCGCAGGCCGATGAAGCTCGCGTCGCAGACCAGGGCCATGACCGGGTCGGGGATGATGTCGCGGTCCAGAATTCGGGCGTTCACGCGCTCATGGACCACCACCCTGGGGTCCTGGCGCAGCTTCCAGGCCAGCTGACCATGCCCGACATCCACGGCATGCACGCGGGCCGCGCCCTCTGCCAGCAGCACGTCGGTGAAGCCGCCCGTGGAGGCGCCGATATCGAGACAGCAGCGTCTATCCGGCGAGAGCCCGAAGCGCTCCAGGGCGTGGGCCAGCTTGAGGCCGCCGCGCGACACCCAGGGATGGTCCTGGCCGCGCAAGGTCAGCGGCGCGTCCGCGGCCAGCTGGTCACCGGCCTTGGCCACGCGCGCCTCGCCGGTGAAGACCAGTCCGGCCAGGATCAGCGCCTGCGCCCGCGACCGGCTTTCAACCAGGCCGCGTTCGACCAGAAGCTGGTCGGCCCTTACCTTCAGTTCCGCCGCTCCACCACGTAGCGGGCGAGCGCACGCAACCGGTCGGCCTCGGCGCCGAAGGCCGCGAGATGGCCGACCGCGCTGGCGGCCAGGGAGCGTG
>CAXTCT010000431.1:0-2338 GCA_964242565.1 uncultured Acetobacteraceae bacterium
CACGCAGGCGCCTTCTCATGACGGGCGAGCGGCGGCCGGTCCTGCTGGTCAGCGGCCTGTCCGGCGCCGGCAAATCCTCGATCCTGCGTATCCTGGAGGATCTTGGCCATGAAGCGGTGGACAACCCGCCGCTGTCGATGATCGCCGAGATCATCCGGCGCGGCGCGGGGCCGGTCGCGATCGGGGTCGATGTCCGCACCAGCGGCTTCGATGCGGGCGCCGTGCTCGAAGCCCTGGCAAGGCTGCGGGCTGATCCAGCCCTGCGTCCCGAACTGCTGTTCGCGGTGGCCGAGGAGGCCGTGCTGCTGCGTCGCTACACCGCGACGCGCAGGCGCCATCCGCTGGCCGGGGGTGGGGGCGTGTCCGGCGGCATCGCGGCCGAGATCGCGCTGACGGCGCCGTTGCGGGCGGACGCCGATCTGGTGATCGATACGTCCGACCTGCGGCCGCCGGAACTGCGCCGGCTGGTGGAGGCGCGCTACACCAAGAAAGATCAAGCAGGCGTGAACAGCCTCACGGTTTCGTTAGTATCATTTGCGTTTCCCGCAGGTCTGCCCCGCGATTCCGACATGGTTTTCGACGCAAGATTCCTCCGTAACCCGTTCTATGACCCCACATTATCGCCAATGACCGGCCTCGATCGTCCGGTTGCCGAGTATGTCGAGGCAGATCCGGACTATCTTCCTTTTGTGGACAGGATCTACGATCTGTTGCGAATGCTGTTGCCTCGGTTCGTTTTTGAGGGAAAGAAATACGTCACGCTGGCTTGTGGATGCTCCGGCGGGCGGCACCGGTCGGTGACGGTGATCGAGGCCTTGGCCAGACGCCTGGGATCCGGACATCTGGAAATACGCGACCAGAACAGGAATGAGTTTTCGAGTGGGGTGTTTCCTTATCATGTCAGGGTGCCGGTCATCGTGATGCATCGTGAACTGGCCCGTACAGGCACGTCGTCATGATTGGCATGGTTCTGATTACCCATGGCGAGCTGGGCGAGACGCTGCGGGCCGCGATGGAGCATGTGGTAGGGCCGCAGAAGCAGGTCGCCACCGTTAGCATCGGCGCGGACGACCGCATTCCCTGTTGCCGCGAGGCGCTGGCGGCCGGGATCGACCGCGTCGATAGCGGTGACGGCGTCATCCTGCTGACCGACATGTTCGGCAGCACACCATCCAACTTGGCCATCGCGGCGATGGAGCGCAGCGGCGTCGAGGTGATCGCGGGCGTCAACTTGCCGATGCTGGTCAAGCTCGCCAAGATCCGTTCGCAACGCACCCTGGCCGAATGCACCGATATCGGCGAGGCGGCCGGCCGCAAATACATCGCGGCCGCCTCGCATCTGCCTTCGAGCTGCCTCGGCGGCGCGGCCTGCTGCAACGAGATGCCGGTTTCGATCGAACATCCCATCCCCACATTGGCCGAACTGGCTGCAGACTGAAAATGTCCGGCGGGACGGAACCGGCCGACGCGCCGGGCGGCGACCCTCCTGTCCGGCGCATGGTCACCATCGTCAACCAGCGTGGCCTGCACGCGCGCGCGGCGGCGAAATTCGTCACCACCGCGGAAAAATATGGCGCGATGGTCCAGGTCGCCCGCGAAGGCGAAATCGTCGCCGCCCGCTCGATCATGGGTCTGATGATGCTCGGCGCCGGCCGTGGGGCGCAGATCGAACTCATCGCCGAAGGCTGGGATGCGCGCGAAGCACTGGATGCCTTGTCCGCCCTGATCGAGGCCGGCTTCAACGAGCAGGATTGAGGCGGGCTGGATTTGATCAAGCCCGTGCCCGGGTCGAAGCCGCCGAATGCCCCCGCGGAACAGCGTTTCTACGGCCTTGCGGTTTATCCGGGCATTGCCATAGGTGCCGCCGCGACGGCCAGCGAGGCACCGGCGCCGGTGGTCATGCGCCGCCTCGGCGAGGGCGAGGAGCACGCGGAGGCCGCACGCCTGTCGGACGCGACCGGCCGGTCGCTCAAGCAGCTCGAGAAGCTGCGCGTGCGCCTGGCCCTGCTTCCCGAGGAAACCCAGCACGAACTGACGCCCCTGCTCGACGCCTACCGGCAGATGCTCGGTCCGTCGCGCCTGCTGCGCGGGGCGATGCGCCGGATCCACGAGGAAAGGCTGAACGCCGAGGCGGCGGTCGCCGCGGAAGCCGAGGCCCTGGCGCAACGGCTCGAAGCACCAACCGGCCAGGCTTCACCATTCCAGGCCCAGGCCGCGTCGGACATCGAGGACGCCGCCGCGGCAGCCCGCCGGGCCGAGGAGGTCCGGGAGATCGGCCGCAGGCTGGTGCGCAACCTCACCCGTGCGCCGTTCCGTTCCTTTATCGGCCTGCCGCTTG
>CAXTCT010000432.1:0-2334 GCA_964242565.1 uncultured Acetobacteraceae bacterium
CCCGAGGCGGTCAGCCGGGCGGCGAGCATCAAGCCGCCCGCGCTGATCATCGGACGGCGATACATCTCCGGATAGACCGGATTGTCGCCGGTCCCGATGCGGAACCGAGTCCGCGTCGCCTCGTCGACCGCCTGCTCCCGCTCGGCGCGCCGCAGGGCATCGACGTAGGCTGGATCATGGAAGCGGAACACCTCATGGGGCTGGGCCATCGGTGCCGTACGATAGGTCGCATCGTCCAGCCAGCTCATCGCCCGGCACAGGTCGGTGGCCACGCTGACGCGCGCGACCGACAGCGGATGCAGCCCTCCGAACGAGGAATGGCGGTAGATCTCGCTGCCGATATAGAGGGGTTCCATCGCGCGCTTCAGTCTCGATTACTCCATTGGTCTTCACGGGGCTTCAATGCAGGAAGGGGTTGCTCCGGCGTTCGTCGCCGATGTTCGTCGCCGGGCCGTGGCCCGGGAACACGATGACCTCGTCGCCCAGTGGCAGCAATTTCTCCTTGATCGAGCGGATCAGCAGGGGCCCGTCGCCATACGGGAAATCGGTCCGGCCGACCGAGCCCGCGAACAGGGTGTCGCCGGCGATCAGCACGCGCGCGGCGCGATCGAAGAACACGACATGCCCGGGCGTGTGGCCGGGCACCAGAAGCACCTCCAGCCGGCATCCGGCGAGTTCGAGCATTTCGCCGTCCACGAGATACCGGTCGGGGCTGGCGTCGCGCATGCCGGAAATACCGAAACGGGCGGCCTGTTCGGCGATGCCCGAGAGCAGGAACAGGTCGCGCCGGTCGGGACCGATCACCGGAACCCGTATGTTGTCGCCACGGCGGCCCAGGGCCTCGCCCAAGGCCTCGCGCAGGGCCTCGACGCCGCCGGCATGATCGAGATGCCCGTGCGTCAGCAGGATCGCCTCGATCGTGATCCCCAGCACGGTCACGCGCTCCATGATCTCCGGCACGTCGCCGCCCGGGTCGATGACGACGCCGAGCCGGCTATTCTGGTCCCACAGGATCGTGCAGTTCTGCTGGAATGCGGTCACTGGAATGATTTCGAGCTTCGGCAACGGCGCCAACGGCATGGCAGGGTGATCCCTCTGGACGGTTTTGCGTTACGCTATGATCGGCGCAACGCTGGAGTAGCACGGACGATGCACATCACGGGAGAACGCAAGGTCCCGGCACCACGCGAGCGGGTCTGGCGCTGCCTCGCCGATCCATCGGTGCTGCAGGAATGCCTGCCCGGCAGCCGCATCGGCTCGGATGGCGACAGCCTGCTCCTGGCCGGCAATAATGGAACCTCGGTGCGGGCGCAGCCGACCATACGCGAGCCCTTCTCGACCCTTGGCTGGCGTATCGATCCGGCCGGTGCCGCGACCCAGATGGCGCTGGTCCGGCTGACCGAGCAGGGTGTCTTCACCGTGATGCAGTATGAGGTGTCGCTGGCGGATGCGGATGGGGAGGATACGCCGGTCAGGACGGAAAACCTCCGCGCCCGGATCGACCAGGCGCTCGAACGGCTGGTGCATAATATCGCCGGAACCGGCGAGATCGCCGCCGGTGGCATTGCCGGAGCGGTCCAGGCGGTGACGGAACCCTCGGCCCAGCCCAATGCGCGCATCCTGTCGGTCGTCCCGAAGGCGGGGGATGGCTCGCCCGCGGCATTGTCGGCGATCGCCGGCCTGATGAACCCGTTGGCGATCGGGGGGACGCTGTTCCTGGTGGTGGTGCTGTTCATGGTCGGGTTGTTCTGATGCGCGACCCGCTCGAACATGCCTTGTCCTGGCACGAGGCCGGCGAGGCGGTCGCGCTGGCCACGGTTACCGAGACCTGGGGCAGCGCACCCTGCCCGGTCGGCAGCGTCATGGCGGTGAGCCGCTCCGGCCGCATCGAAGGTTCGGTCAGCGGCGGTTGCGTGGAGACCGCCGTGCTGCAGGCAGCATGGGATGCGATCGACGGACACCCCCCGCAATTGCTGTCGTTCAACGTGAGCGACGGCAACGCCTGGTCGGTCGGGCTGCCCTGCGGCGGCACCATCCGCGTGTTCGTCGAGGCCTTGCGATCCGATCCGGCTATGACGTGACTCCTGCGGTCCTGCGCGCCCTGACCCGGGCGCACGAGGAAAGGCGTCTGGCGGTCCTGCTCACACGGCTTTCCGACGGCGCCCAACATCTCCTGGTCGAACAGCAGGGCGTGCTCGTGCCTGCGCCGGGCGAGGCCGCCATGGACGACCCGCTGCTCCAGGATGCGGCCGGCCAGGCAGCCGCCAGCGGACAGAGCCGCGCCCTCACGCTGGACGGCACCCCATGGTTCGCCCGCGTGAGCGCGCCGGCTCC
>CAXTCT010000433.1:0-2334 GCA_964242565.1 uncultured Acetobacteraceae bacterium
GGCGATGGCCGACCTGGCCGCGGCCAACATGGTCCGCGACCGCCGGCAGTTCGATGCCCAGGCGATCAGCCGCGCCACGCTGGACGCGGATGAGAGCAACCTGCGCGCCGACCAGGCCCAGCTGGCCGGGATGCGCGCGCAGATGGCGGAGAAGACCGTGCGCGCGCCGTTCGCCGGCCGGCTCGGCATACGCAGCGTCGATATCGGACAGTATCTGACCGCGGGCACGCCCATCGTGACCTTGCAGGCGCTCGACCCGATCTATGTGGATTTCAACATCCAGCAGCAGGCCCTGAGCGGGATCGCCCCGGGACAGAAGATCGAGGTGCGGGTCGATGCATGGCCGGGCCGCGTGTTCGGCGCCACCATCGCCTCGATCAACAGCCGGGTCGACACCGCCAGCCGCATGGTGATGGTGCGCGCGGAGCTCGATAATCACGATCACGCGCTGCTGCCAGGCATGTTCGCCACCGTCGAGGTCGATGCCGGCGCCATGGTCCAGCGGCTGACACTGCCGCAATCGGCGATCAGCTATAATCCGTATGGCAATTTCGTCTATGTCGTGGCTCGCGGAAAGGATGGCGGCCTCGTCGCCGCCTCGCGCGCCGTCGAGACAGGCCCTGTGCGCGGCGACCAGGTCGCGATCCTGTCCGGGGTCGCGGCGGGCGAACAGGTCGTGACGGCGGGCCAGCTCAAGCTGCGCAACGGCGCCGCCGTGGTGATCGACAACAGCGTGCAGACCTCGGACGATCCCGCGCCGGCGCCCCAGGATGAGTAGGGCAAGGCTCGCCACCGGGAGGGCCGGACCGGGCCCCGCCTTCACGACGAGGAACGCCGCATGCGCCTGACCGATCTGTTCATTCGTCGTCCGGTGCTGGCCTGCGTCGTCTCGGTGCTGGTGCTGGTGTTCGGGCTGCGCGCCCAGCAGTCGCTGCCGGTTTCGCAATTCCCCCACACCGTGAGCGGAACGATCGAGATACAGACCTACGATTACGGTGCGGATCCGGCGACCATCGCCGGCTTCATCACCACGCCGCTGGAAGGGGCGATCGCGCAGGCCCAGGGCATCGACTACATGACCTCGAGCAGCGCCACCGGCCTGAGCGACATCACCATCTTCCTCAGGCTGAACTATGATCCCGCCCGCGCGCTGGCCGAGATCCAGGCCTATGTCACCTCGGTGACATCGCAGCTGCCACAAGGCACGCAGGCCTCCACGATCATCCTTTCGGCGGCATCGCGCGAGGTGCTCGACCTCAACGTCTACAGCGAGAGCCTGTCTCCGGCACAGGTGGCCGACTATGTGCACCGCCTGATCGTCCCGCGCCTGCAGGCGGTGCCCGGCGTGCAGCAGGTCAATGTCGAGGGCAGCCCGACCGTGGTCATGCGGGCCTGGCTCGATCCGCAGCGACTGGCCTCGTACGGCATGACCGCCGCCGATGTGCAGGGCGCGCTGGCCGCCAACAACTTCGTCTCGGGCGCGGGCCAGACGCTGGGGGCGATGACCTTCGCCAACCTCGACATCAATTCCGGGCTGCATACGCAGGCGCAGTTCCGCAACCTGGTGGTCCGGCAGAAGGGCAACCGCATCATTCGCCTGGGCGACGTCGCCCGCGTCGCCTTCGGCTCGGATCCCGACAATTTCAAGGTCATCAGCGACAACCGCGAGGGCGTCTATCTCGACATCCATCCGACGCCGGCGGCCAATGCGCTGACGGTCTCGACGGACCTGAAGGCGAAGCTGGCCGAGATCGCGACGCAGATGCCGGCGGCCATGCATCTCGCGGTGCTCAACGATGCCGGCGACTTCATACGCACCTCGATCCGGGAGGTCGCGACCACGCTGCTCGAGGCGCTGCTGATCGTCTCCCTGGTGGTGTTCGCCTTCCTGGGCTCGCCCCGCTCGGTGCTGATCCCGGTGGTAACGATCCCGCTCTCGCTGATCGGCACCTTCGCGATCATGGCGCTGCTGGGATTCTCCATCAACCTGCTGACCCTGCTGGCGCTGGTGCTGGCGACCGGCCTCGTGGTCGATGACGCGATCATCGTCGTCGAGAATGTCAACCGCCACATCGCCGGAGGCATGAAGCCGCTGGCGGCGGCCTCGCAGGCGGCGCGCGAACTTTCATTGCCGATCCTGGCGATGACGGTGGTGCTGATTTCGGCCTATATCCCGCTCGGCCTGCAAGGCGGCCTGACCGGCGCGTTGTTCACCGAGTTCGCCTTCACCCTGGCCGGAGCGGTAACCGTCTCGGCCCTGCTGGCCCTGACGCTGTCGCCGATGATGGCTTCGCGCCTGCTCAAGACGCGCCGGCAAGGCGGCCGGGGGAGCGT
>CAXTCT010000434.1:0-2331 GCA_964242565.1 uncultured Acetobacteraceae bacterium
ATTGCGACGGCGACGTTCTGGGACGGGACGGGGCCGGCCGCCGACGCGATGAGCCGATGCCGGACGTATCACCTGGACTACATCATCGACGGCACGATCCAGGTGATCGAGAACAAGGTCCGCGTTACCGTGACGTTGCTGGATGTCGTGCTCGATTTTGAAGTAATTTGGAGCAGCCGCTTCGAGGGCTCGCTGGACGACTTGTTCTCGCTGCAGGACCGGATCGCTTCGGAGACGGTCGCGCAGGTCGATCCTGAGCTGTATCAGCGCCGGTGGGCCGCCGCCGGCTCCGCCAGAACGGAGATCGCCGAGGCGCACCATTCCGTGCTGACGGCGATTCAAGGCATCTTTCGCCTTGATCGTCCCAAGTTCATGCGAGCACGCGAGCTGTTGTCGCGGGCGGTCGAGCTCGATCCGGATGGATAGCGGGCTGATCGGCGGCACCGGGATCAGGGCCTTCGTCGCCCTGGGCGCGGGGCAAGGCCCGGACCTGCCGCGCGGCCCGAACAGGTCGAGGATCGGCGTGGTCTCGCAGGGTGCGGCCATCGGCCTGCAGAAGGTCTTCGCTGACGGCACCATTATCTCGATCGAAGGCGATTGGGCGCATGACCGTCCGACCGCCGTACGCGCCCGCTAGCCTGTCCGGTAGGAACGCAGCATCAGGTCCGCGACGCGTTCGGCGTTGTGGCGATAGGCGTCGGGCGTGTTGATGGCCGACCAGGGCAGCATCGCCTCGAGCTGGAAGTCGCGCATCGTCAGCACGATGAAAAAATCGGCCGCCTCGTGTGGATCCTCGATGACGAGGCCGCTGCCCCGCGCATGCTCGCGCAGGAAGCTGCTCACCGACTGCAGCAGGCTGGAGCGTGTGGCGGTAAGAAACTCGTAGCTGAGCCGCGGCATGCGGGCGCCCTCGATGACGCAAAGGCGGATCAGGGCGGTGGCTTCCGGGTCCAGCCGCATGGCGAGCATGCGGCAGCCAAGGGCGACCAGCTTGTCGCGAAGGCTCGCTCCCGCCGCGAAATCGAAAAGGGCGGCGGTATCGTCGACATGTTGGCTCACCACATCGACCACGACCTGGCTGAACAGCGCCTCCTTGCTCTCGAAATGGGCGTATAGCGTCGTCTTGGAAACGCCGGAGCGCTGCGCGATCGTGTCCACGCTGGCGTCGGTAAAACCATGACGAAGAAAGACGTCACGGGATGTTGCAAGAATGGTCTCGCGCGAGGAATGGTAACGAGGAGACCGGGATTGAATATTCATCACGCCTGCCGGGGCAACAGAATCGCCGAATAAATGCGCAGCGGGCCGGTTGTGGGTCAACGGGCGCAAAGCCGGCGAAACACGCACAGTATTGTGATCTTTTTATGACAACGTAATGTCGCATCGCACAATCGGGAGCAAGGACATCTCCATGCAGCACAGGATATTGGGGCGCACCGGCCTGTTCGTCTCGGAACTCTGCCTGGGCACCATGACCTTCGGCGGCGGCGGCGGCCTATGGCAGAAGATCGGCGCGCTGCAGCAGGATGAAGCCGAGCGGCTGATCGGCACGGCGGTCGATGCCGGCATCAACATGCTCGACACCGCGGACGTCTATTCCGAGGGGCTGTCCGAGGAGATCACCGGCCGGGCCCTGCGCAACCTCAAGCTGCGCCGCGAGGACGTCGTCGTCGCCACCAAGGTTTTCGGCGAGACCGGTCCCGGACCCAATGCCCGCGGCAGCTCGCGTTCGCATATCCTGGAGGCGTGCAAGGCCAGCCTGAAGCGGTTGCAGCTCGACCATATCGACCTTTATCAGCTGCATGGCTTCGATCCGGCGACCCCGGTCGAGGAAACCATGGAAGCGCTCGACATCCTGGTACGGCACGGTCATGTGCGCCATGTCGGCGTGTCCAACTGGGCGGCCTGGCAGATCATGAAGGCGCTGGGCATCTCCGAGCGCCGGGGACTGGCGCGGTTCGAGAGCCTGCAGGCCTATTACACCCTGGCCGGCCGCGACCTCGAGCGCGAGCTCGTGCCGATGCTGACCAGCGAGAAGGTCGGGCTGCTGGTCTGGAGCCCGCTGGCCGGCGGACTGCTTTCCGGCAAGTATGGCCGGGACAAGGCGGGCGAGCCGGGCAGCCGGCGCGTCGATTTCGATTTTCCGCCGGTCGACAAGGAGCGCGGCTACGGCGTGATCGAGGCCATGCGTCCGGTCGCCGCGACGCATGGCGTCTCCGTGGCCCGGATCGCGCTGGCATGGCTGCTGCACCAGCCGGTGGTCACCAGCGTCATCATCGGCGCCAAGCGGCCGGAACAGCTTGCCGATAACCTCGCCGCCACCGGGGTGCG
>CAXTCT010000435.1:0-2323 GCA_964242565.1 uncultured Acetobacteraceae bacterium
GAGCCGGGCGGCCGCGCGCGAGACCGCCGGCGCCGTCGGGCTGATGTCCATCATGGCGGCCCTGCTCTATGAGTTGCTGGTCTGATGGCACGCGCGGCGAGGCTGAAGCAGGTGTCCGGAAGTGCCCGATGGAAATGGTGGCATGGCATGCTTGGCGGCATGCTGCTCATGCTGTCGCCGGGTAGTGCCATGCTGCTGCTGACCTTGTCCGCGCCGGCTTTGCTCGTGATGATCGCCGACACGACGCCGAGGCGGATGCTGACGCGAACCGTCATTTTATTCTCTATTGCAGCGTCCATCGAGCCCATCAGGCTTTTCCTGTCCACGGGTCACGACATCAACGCAAGCTTCGAGGTTCTGACCCGCCCGACGACCGTGTTGTTCGTCTGGCTCTGCGCAGGTTCAGGCTGGCTGACGACCGAATTATTCTGCCTGATCGCGACGTTCGTCGCCGGCCTGAAGATGGCGGCGGCCAGAAAAGCCCAGGAAGCCTTGCTGCTGCAGATCAGGACCGAATGGCAACTGCCGGAGAATCCGGCAGGAGGGCCATAAAAAAAAGCGGCGCCACCCGGGTTCCGGGCAGCGCCGCCATTTTCTCTCCGACCGCTCCGAGGATGCCGCCGCCGTGCGATCAGGCGGCCTTCACGCCCTGACGCCGGGTCGTGATCTGCTGGCGCATCGCCTTCTGCAGCTTCTCGAAGGCGCGCACTTCGATCTGCCGCACACGCTCGCGGGAGATATTATAGACCTGCGAAAGATCCTCGAGCGTTGCGGGATCCTCCTTGAGGCGACGCTCGATGAGGATATGACGCTCGCGCTCGTTCAACGTGCGCAGGGCTTCCCCAAGCAATGCCTTGCGGCCCGAGAATTCCTCATGCTCGGCGAGCATCGTCTCCTGGCTCTCGCTGTCATCGACAAGCCAGTCCTGCCACTCGCCTTCGCTGTCGGCGCGAACCGGCGCATTCAGGCTATGATCGGGAGCCGCCAGACGGCGGTTCATGTTCACCACGTCCTGCTCCGACACGGAGAGCGCCTTGGCGATCAGTCCGACCTGTTCGGGTCGGAGGTCGCCATCCTCGATCGCCTGCATCTGCCCCTTCAGGCGGCGCAGGTTGAAGAACAGCTTCTTCTGGGCCGCGGTGGTGCCCATCTTCACCAGCGACCAGCTATGCAGGATATATTCCTGGATCGCGGCGCGGATCCACCACATGGCGTAGGTCGCGAGCCGGAAGCCCCGGTCCGGGTCGAACCGCTTCACCGCCTGCATCATGCCGACATTGCCTTCGCTGATCAGTTCGCTGATCGGCAGGCCATATCCGCGATAGCCCATTGCAATCTTGGCGACGAGGCGCAAATGAGAGGTCACGAGCTTGTGGGCGGACTCGGTATCCTCGTGGTCGCGCCAGCGCTTCGACAGGCTGAGCTCCTCCTCGGGAGCCAGCATCGGGAATTTACGAATTTCCTGCAGATAACGGGACAGGTTACCTTCAGGACCAACATTAAGGACGGCAGAGGCCACGTTCAGGCTCCTTTCGTCTGAATTTCAGCGAACCCACGATGCCCATACGGCGCGATTCGAGAGGGGTTGCACGTCAAACTCAGGTTGGGCGCGGGTGAGGACATCACGTCCCTGAGACTTCTCCCGTGATGGCAAGAGATCGCAGGACGTCCGGACCGGCGGGGCGCCCGCTCGTCGGAAGAGATCCTGGTGATACAGGACCGGCGTGGTCCGGTCAAGATGAACCTGCGTTCATGTCGCCGAATCCGCCTTGATGCACGCCAGCAGATCGTTGAAATCGGGCGGCGGCGGCGTCTCGAAGCGGAGGAACTTTCCGTCTCGCGGGTGGGTGAAGCCGAGGCTTGCCGCGTGCAACGCCTGCCGGGGAAATTTCAATGCGGCCGCCCGCGCCTCCGCCGGGAGCAGGCGAGCCGATGCCGGCGCTCGTCGCAGGTAAACCGGGTCGCCGATCAGCGCATGACCGCGTTGCGCGAGATGCACGCGGATCTGGTGGGTACGACCGGTCGCCAGCCGGCATTCGATCAGGCTGACCGCCGCATGCAGGATCTGCAACGTCCTGTAATAGGTGAGCGCCGCCTTGCCGCCATGGGCGACCATGGTCATGCGCTTGCGGTCGCGGGGGTCGCGGCCGATGGCTCCCTCGATGTCGCCGGCCGCAGGCGACAGCATCCCCCAGCAGAGGGCAAGATAGGTCCGTTCGATCCGGCGCGCCGCGAAATCCGCCGACAAGGCCGCGAGAGACGTCTCCGTCTTGGCCACGACCATGATGCCGGAGGTATCCTTGTCGAGCCGGTGCACGATCCC
>CAXTCT010000436.1:0-2315 GCA_964242565.1 uncultured Acetobacteraceae bacterium
CCGGAGCACGCAGCGGACGAGCCTGGTCCTGCGCCTCGTGATCCGCCTCGGCCGGCCGGCGTCGCCGCACCCGCTGCGGCTCCGCGTCCGGCAGCCGCATGGACAGCATGCGCAGCTCGGCGTGGATGTCATCGAGCTGGGCTTCCAGCAGGTCCAGCCGCCCCTTCAGGCCGAACACGGCGAACGGCATCATCAGCAGGGCCACGGCGAAAAGCAGCGCCAGCACCAGCAGGGCGAGCTGCGCCCACCAGGGTATCCAGTCCGGCAGGATCGGAGGCGTGGTCATACGCAATGCACCGGGGCGATTGAGCCTTCTACATACCCAGCGCGCGGCGGTAGATGTCGAGCAGAGTTTCCTGTTCCTCGATTTCGGCCGGCTCGAGCCTGCGCAGGCGGATGATCTGGCGGACCACCTTGACGTCGAACCCGGCCGATTTGGCTTCGGCGAAGATGTCCTTGATGTCGCTGGACAGCGCCTTTTTTTCCTCCTCGAGCCGTTCGACGCGCTCGATGATGCTGCGCAGCCGGTCCGCCGCGATCCCTCCGCCGGCCGCCTTGTCATCCTGCGGCTCGCTTGCGAAATGCTGCTCCCCGCCAGGGTGGGCCGCGGGGCGTTCCTTCGTGTCGAGCGTCATGGTCTTCGCACCCTGTCCGTGGCCTGAGGCCGGCATGTCCTACGGTGGCCGGGCTTACCAAGTCCCCAGCTTGCGGGTCAATCCGCATCGGCCACCCCTTGCGGGGCTGCGTGCAAAGCTCGATCCTGCGTGCGCGGCCACGCCGCAGCACGGCCCCCGTCCGGAGAATGCCCGCCGATGTCCAGTCCAAACAGCCCTGTCGAGCCGTTCGACTATGTCGTTTTCGGGGCGACCGGCGACCTGACGATGCGCAAGCTGCTGCCCGCCCTCTATTACCGCTTCTGCGAGGGACAGATGCCGGCGGATGCGCGCGTCATCGGGGCGGCGCGGTCGAGCCTTTCGGACGATGATTTCCGTCAGCGCGCCGAGCAGGCGCTGACCAGGTTCGTCAAGGCGCCGGATCTCAAGGAGGAAGTGATGCGCCGCTTCCTCGGCCAGGTATTCTACGCCAGCGTCAACGGCGCCGAGAGCGAGAGCAGCTGGGACAATCTCACGCGGCTGTTCGGGGCGGAGTTCGGCGATCGCATCCGGGTGTTCTATCTGGCGACCTCGCCGGGCCTGTACGGCAAGATCTGCCATAACCTTTCGGACAAGGGTCTGGTCACGCCGAGGTCCCGCGTCGTGCTCGAGAAGCCGATCGGGCATGACCTCGCCTCCGCCCGCCAGATCAACGACGAGGTTGGGCGGGTCTTCGAGGAGAAGCAGATCTTCCGGATCGACCATTATCTCGGCAAGGAGACGGTGCAGAACCTGATCGCGCTGCGCTTCGCCAACCCGGTCTTCGAGCGGCTGTGGTCGGCGGATGCAATCGACCATGTGCAGATCACCGCCGCGGAAACCGTCGGCGTCGAGGGACGCGGGGATTATTACGACAATTCCGGCGCTTTGCGGGACATGATCCAGAACCACCTGCTGCAGGTAATGTGCCTGGTGGCGATGGAGCCGCCCGGCTCGCTCGACGCGGACAGCCTGCGCAACGAGAAGCTCAAGGTGCTGCGCGCCCTCAAGCCGATCCGCCCGGAGGATGTCGCGCATGTGGCGATCCGTGGCCAATACGGCCGCGGCCGCATCAACGAGGCGATCGTTCCGGGCTATCTGGAGGAGCTTGGCGAGGGGCGGCAGAGCGAGACCGAGACCTTCGTGGCGCTGAAGGCCGAGGTGCATAGCTGGCGCTGGGGCAAGGTGCCTTTCTATCTGCGCTCGGGCAAGCGGCTGCCGAACAAGTTCAGCGAGATCGTGGTGCAGTTCAAGGAAACGCCGTGGTCGATCTTCCCGACCAGGCTGTCGGCCAACCGTTTGACCATCAGGCTTCAACCCGAGGAAGGCATCCAGCTCTCGATCATGAGCAAGGACCCGGGTCCCGACGGCATGATGCTGCGTCCGGCCAACATCGACATCTCGTTCGAGAAGGCGTTCGCGACGCGCTATCCGGATGCCTATGAGCGGCTGCTGATGGACACCGTGCGCGGCGATCCGGTGCTGTTCATGCGTCGCGACGAGGTCGAGGCGGCGTGGACCTGGGTCGAGCCGATCCTGCAGGCGTGGAAGGACCTCCCCGAGACGCTGCATCACTATAGTGCCGGCAGCCGAGGCCCCGAGGCCGCAAGGCGGCTGATCCAGGCCGACGGGCATGAATGGCACGAGGACATGAAATAATTGGCGGCCCGCCGATCGGGTGCG
>CAXTCT010000437.1:0-2315 GCA_964242565.1 uncultured Acetobacteraceae bacterium
GGTGATGCGCGCCCGCGCGACACTCTGCGGCTGGATCGAATGGGCGAAATCCAGGAACGGGTGCGGCGATGCCGGCGTCACCGTCTCGGCCGGAGCGGCAGAAGTCTCGGCGTCGGGCTGGAGGGCGGGCGGCGTGCCGGCGATGGCTTCGCCCTCGGTCCGCTCGATCGCCGCCAGAATGGCCTGCTTGACGAACCAGTGCGATGTGCGGCCCTGACGTTCGGCCGCGCTGCGCAACCGGCCGCGCAGCGCCTCATCGATTTTCACGCCAATGGTGGTACTCGCCATGCGGCCAGGTCCTGATCGGGTTGCACCCAATCTGCCATCCTGCCCCAAGCCTCGCAACCTTTTGCTCGACAGGTGCAACCGCGCCGCGACATGGTTTGGAGGTTGCCGGGACCCTGTCGACGCAGGAGAGATCGCGATGCCCAAGCAAGTCCATGTAAGCGGGGAGGCTCCCCTGGCGGCGTCCCTGAGGCCGCGTCATGTGGCGATGATCTCGCTCGGCGGGGTGGTCGGCGCGGGACTGTTCGTCGGCAGCTCGGCGGCCATCGAGAATTCCGGGCCGGCGGCGATGCTGGCCTATCTGCTGGCCGGGACGATCACCTTCCTGATGATGCGCATGCTGGGCGAGATGGCGGTCGCGCGCCCGGGCCAGGGTTCGTTCAACAGCTATATCCGCCTGTCGCTGGGTGCCTCGGCGAGTTTCGTCAGCGGCTGGCTGTATTGGTATTTCTGGGTAATCGTGGTCGGCGCCGAGACCATCGCCGGCGCTTCGCTGATCCATGACTGGATGCCGCCGGCCTTGCGCATGAGCGCGCCGGTCTGGGCAATCGGGCTGGTGCTGATCGGCCTGATGACGCTGAGCAACCTGATGTCGGTCAAATCCTATGGCGAGTTCGAGTTCTGGTTCTCTCTGCTCAAGGTGAGCGCAATCGCCCTGTTCGTGGCGGCCGGCGCCGCCTGGATGGGACATGCGGCGATGGCGGACCATACGGACGTGTTCGGCAATCTCACCAGGCGCGGGGGCTTCGCGCCGCACGGTCTGCTGGCGGTGCTGGCGACGGTGCCGATCGTGGTGTTCTCGCTGACCGGCTCGGAGATCGCCAGCATCGCGGCGGCAGAATCCGGCGACCCCGCGCGCAACGTCGCGCGCGCCTCGCGCACCGTGGCCCTGCGTATCGTGATATTCTACATCGCGGCGATCTTCGTGATCGTCTGCATCGTTCCCTGGACCGACATCCGTTCCGGCCACTCGCCTTTCGTCACCGCGATGGATGTCATGGGCATTCCCGGCGGGCGGACGGTGATGCGCGCGATCGTTCTGGTCGCGGTGCTGTCGTGCCTGAATTCGGGCCTGTATGTGACGTCGCGCATCCTGCGCGAGCTGGCCGCGCAGGGCGATGCGCCCCGCACCCTGATGCGGACCGGCGCGCGACAGGTGCCGATGCGCGCGATCCTGACCGGCAGCTTGTTCGGATTTCTGGCCTGCATGGCTTCGGTCATCTCGCCCGACGGGGTGTTCGCCTTCCTGCTCAACACGTCCGGCGCGGTGATCCTGGTCATCTACGCCATGATCGCGCTGGCGCAGATACGAGCGCGCCAGGCCATGCAGGCCCGCGGCGAGGCGCCGCAATTCGCGATGTGGGGGTTTCCGTGGCTGAGCTATGTCGCGATCGCCCTGATGGTCTCGGTGCTGCTGGCAATGGCGATCCTGCCGTCGCAGCGGGTCCAGGTGGCGGCAAGCCTGTTCAGCGTCGCCGTCGTCGTCGTGGCCTGCCGGGTACGCCGCGGCAGGACCCCAGCCGCGGCGCCATGACCACCGGGCGGCGTAACCTCCTCAGGCTAATTGTTACCGAATAGTAATAAATTTGCGCACCCGCCGGGTTTATCATACCCCCTTCGCTCGCACGCGGCGCGATGGAAAGACGAGGCGTTTTTGAAGATCCCGACAAGGCGCATGGCCAATATCGCCCTGCTCGCCGCTCTGCTCCTGCTCGGCGCGCTGGGGCTGATGACCTGGCTCCAGTTCTCGGACAGGGAACTTGCGCAGGCCTGGCTGCGACACAGCCGCATGGTCATGGACGAGGCCGACGACATTCTCGTCAACCTCGGCAAGGCGGAAGACAGCCAGCGTGGCTACCTGCTCACGGGACGGGATGATTATCGGGATCGATACGAGGAGGCGACCCGTGGCATCGCCTTGAGCCAGCAACGGCTGCAGGCCTTGACGATCGACAATTCCGCCCAGCAGGCCCGGCTGCGGGTCCTGGCACCGCTGATCGGGGACAGGATGCACGCTCTGGCGCGTGGCG
>CAXTCT010000438.1:0-2291 GCA_964242565.1 uncultured Acetobacteraceae bacterium
CGGCGCCTACCGCCTTGCCGCCGCGCCGCGATCACCGATGCGGCGTCTGGTCCAGGCATTGCCTCTGGGCGCTTCCCGGCAGGCATTCCGCCGGCTGGTCGGCATCGCCCCGGAGCGGATCGAGCGCTATTCCTTCAGGCCCTGGCTGGTCATCCCGCTGGCGCTGAGCAGCGGTTGCCTGGCACGGTGGCTCCTGCGGGGCGTGCTTGGCGAGGCCGCGTGGCTCCTGCTGCCGGCGGTGGCGCTGTTGACGGCGCGCTCGATCTACCGGGCCGAGGATGCGCGCCGGGTCACCACGATCTACCGGCAGTTTCCCGACGCCCTGGCCATGATCGTGCGCGCCGTGCGTGTCGGCATTCCCGTCACGGAAGCGCTCTGGGCGGTGTCGCGCGATGCCGAACAGCCGACCGCGGGCCTGTTCGGCCGGCTCTACGACCAGGTCGGCATCGGCACATTGCTCGAGGACGCGTTGAGCGAGATGGCCACCCGCACCGGCGTTCCCGAATATCGTTTCTTCGCGACCGCGATCAGCCTGCAGACCCAGACCGGAGGCGGCCTGACCGAGACGCTGGAGAACCTGGCGGACGTGATCCGCAAGCGGGTCGCCCTCAAGGCGCGCGGCTTCGCGCTGGCGGCGGAGGCGCGCACCAGCGCCACGGTGCTCGCCGTACTGCCGGTCCTGGCCGGCTGCGCGCTCGCTCTGCTGGATCCGGTCTATCTGGCGCCCCTGTTCGAGGAGAAACAGGGTCAGGCGCTGTTCGGCTGCACCGTGGTCTGGCTCGGCCTCGGGCTGCTCGCCATGCGCGGCATGATCAGGAGAAGCCTGTCGTGAGCGGAGCGATGATGGCGGCGGGCGTGCTGTGCGCGGCGGTTATCCTGTCCGTGATCCCGCTGACCCTGGCGCTGCGCCGGCAGGAGAAGCTCCAGGCCCGGATCCTGAGCGTACAGCGCGGGCTGGGACGGGAGCCTGCCCGCGCCAGGGGGTCGGTCAACCGGCTGCTGCGCGTGGTGGCTGCCCTGGGTGCCGCCATGGCACGCAGCGGCCTGCTTTCCACCGGAACCCTGGAGCAGCTGCAGCAGACGCTGACCGCTGCCGGCCTGCGCGGCTCGAACGGGCTGGCCCTGTTTGTCGGCTCGAAAATGCTGCTGCTTGTCGCCCTGCCGCTGCTGTCCTGGTTTTGGCTGCACCAGATGTATCTCTCGCCCCTGGAGCGCAATGCCGGCGTCGCCGCGGCCGCGGTGATCGGATTGCTGCTTCCCGACTATGCAGTCCGGACCTCGCGCGCGCGCTTCCTCAAGCGGCTGGAACTGCAACTGCCGGATGCACTCGACATGATGGTGATCTGCAGCGAGGCCGGCCTGGGACTGGAGGCCGCCATCCAGCGCGTCGCCAAGGAAATCGCGCCTGGCTACGGCGCGATCGCATCCGAACTGAGCCAGACCAGCAGCGAGCTGCGCGTGACCTCCGACCGGCGGACCGCGTTGCAGAACATGGGCACGCGCACGGGGCTGGAAAGCCTGAGACGGCTGAGCGGGACTTTGGTCCAGACGCTGCAATACGGCACGCCGCTGTCGCACGCGCTGCGCACGCTGTCGGCCGAGATGCGCACGGAATTGCTGGTGCGGTTCGAGGCGCGCGCGGCGCGGCTGCCGGTTCTCCTGACCCTGCCCATGATCATCTTCATTCTGCCGACCGTGTTCCTGATCGTCGGTGGCCCGGCGATGCTCCGGGTGCTCGCTTCCTTCAACAAATAACACGGGAAATCGCAAAATGCGGTTCATGCTATGCGCTCTCCTGCTCCTCCCCGCGGCGTGCGCGGCCAGCCACGGTGGTCTCAACACCAACCCGCCGGGCCTGAGTGTGGGCGCTGCGGCATTGGGCAGCGGCGTCCCGACGGTGGCACTTGCCATTGCCCGTCGCCAGCTTGCGACCAACCGGGACAATGTCGATGCCCTCCTGATCGAAGCCAACGCGCTGGCTGAATTGGGCGAGACGCGGAACGCCGAGGCCAGCTTCCGTCGCGTGCTGAGCCTGAAGCCGAAAAACGAGGCGGCGCGGTTCGGCATCGGACGCCTGCTGCTGGCCGGCGGCCGGGCGGCGGAAGCGGAAGCCGCGTTCAGGCAGGTTGTGGCCGCCAGCCCCGACGATGCCCGGGCGGCATGTGACCTCGGCATCGCGCTCGACCTGCAGGATCGCCACCAGGAGGCACAGGCCTATTATCGGGCGGCGCTGGAGACCGCGCCGGAGATGGACGCGGCCCGGGTCAATCTCGGCCTGTCGTACGCGCTGG
>CAXTCT010000439.1:0-2276 GCA_964242565.1 uncultured Acetobacteraceae bacterium
CATCGCCCGCCGGAGCCGCGTCGTTGACGATGATCCCCTGCTCGCCGAGCAGGGCATGCAGCGGATGGGTGCGTGCGATGTCGAAGCAGGCGGTGACGCTGGCCTGGGTCGCGCCGGTGCGCACCAGCGAAGCCGCCGCCCGTTCGCCGAGCGCGAGGCCGAGGCTGTCGAGCAGGATCGACTTGCCGGCACCGGTTTCCCCGGTGAGCACGGTCAGCCCCGGATGCAGCACGAGATCGAGCTTGTCGATCAGCACCACGTCGCGGATCGAGAGCAGGGTCAGCATGAGGGGCGGTTGGCCGGAGCGGCCGGCGCGGCCGTTATGGGGCGGCCCGGCTCAGAACACCGAGTTCCAGACGCGACCGAAGAAGCCGGGATGGCGGCCGGAGGCCGGTTGCTTGCCGGGATCGTCGCTTGCCGTGGCCACCGGGACGTCCTTGTCGCTGCCGGGAAGCGGCATCGTGGCATCGAGGGCATGGGCGGAACGCAACGCGGCATAGCTGTTCTGATACCAGGGACTTCCAGGATAGTTATAGCCCAGAACCGAGGCGGCTCGCCGCGCCTGGTCGGTCAGGCCAAGCTTGAGATAGATCTCGACCAGACGCGACAACGCCTCGGCGGTGTGGTTGGTGGTCTGGAAATCCTGCACCACGCGCTGGTAGCGGTTGATCGCGGCCTCATAGTAATGCTGCTTTTCGTAGTAACGTCCGACCAGCATCTCCTTGCCGGCGATATGGTCGCGGCAGAGATCGACCTTCAGGCGGGCATCGCGGGCATAGGCGCTGTCGGGAAAGCGGGTGACCACATCCTGCAGGGCGGCCATCGCCTCGACCGTACCCTGCTGGTCGCGCTGGATGTCCGCGATCTGCTCGTAATAGCACAGCGCGCGCAGATAATAGGCGTAGGCGGCATCCTTGCTTGTGGGATGCAGCTGCAGGAAGCGGTCGAGCTGGGAGATGGCCTCGGCATAGCCGTTCTGCAGGTAATAGGCGTAGCCCTCCATCAGCTGCGCGTTCGAGGTCCAGGCCGAGTAGGGGTAATTCTGCTGGATCGCGTCGAACTGCCGGGCGGCAAGCTGGTATCGCCCGGAGTGCAGCGCGTCGATGCCGTTATTATAGAGGGTCTCGGGCGTTTCGCTGGCGGAGATCGGCTTGATCTCGTCGCTATGGGTGCGGGCGAACGGATTGATCGAGTTCAGCGTGGAGCAACCCGACAGCGTCAAGGCCGCGGCAGCGAGGGGCATGACGGCGATCGGAGAAATTCTGCTCAGCTTCATGCGGGGTCTTCCACAGGGGCCCGCCTTATATCACGTGAAACTTCGGCGAGAAGAGCCGGCCGGCCCGGCACCCGCGGCCCCGCCGCGTCGCAATCCGGCTGCGTCACAGGCTCAGGCGGCGAGGCTGTTCCTTTCGCCGACCACGCCACGGCCGCTGACGCGCCAGGCGGATGGATCGGCCATCAGGCTCCGCAGCAGCCGGTTGTTCAGGGCGTGACCCGAGCGGTGGCCGATGAAGGCGCCGCGGATCGGATGGCCGGCGAGGGCGAGGTCGCCGATGGCGTCCAGCACCTTGTGACGCACGAACTCGTCGCGCCGGCGCAGGCCCGCCGGGTTGAGGATCTTGTCGTCATCGACGACGATGGCGTTGTCGAGCGACCCGCCCTTGGCCAGCCCCGCCTCGCGCATGGCCTCGATCTCGCCCAGCAGGGTGAAGGTGCGGCAATCGGCCAGCTCGCGACGGAAGCTGCGGTCGGTCAGGATCATGCTGTAGGCCTGGCGCCCGATGGCGCGGGCCGGAAAAGCGATCGACAGCGACAGGCTCAGGCAGGCGGCGGGCGCCGGCCGCAGTTCGGCAAAGGCGGCACCTTCCTCGACGCGGACACGCTTGAGCACCTCGATCATGCCGCGCGAACTGGTCTGCTCCTCGCATCCGGCGCAGTCGATCAGGAAGACGAAGGGTGCCGCGGAACCGTCGAGGACGGGGATCTCGGGACCGTCGACCACGACGCGGGCATTGTCGATGCCGCAGCCGGCCAGGGCCGCCATGACATGCTCGATGGTGCCGATGCGCCGCTGCGGCGCATTGGCGGCCGCGATGACCGTGCAAAGACGGGTATCGACAACCCGCTCGAAGCTTGCCGGGATGTCGATGCCGAGGTCGCTGCGGTGGAAGACGATGCCGGTGTCCGCGGCGCCCGGGCAAAGGCTGAGCGTGACCTTGCGGCCGGTATGCAGCCCGGCGCCGGCGCATGAGATCGCGTGGCGCAGGGTATGCTGG
>CAXTCT010000440.1:0-2254 GCA_964242565.1 uncultured Acetobacteraceae bacterium
GATGCCTCGTCCCGCGCCGTGGGTCGCGCGGTGACGATGCGCAGTTCGCGATACACCTGCATCGAGTCTGCGTTGATCACGACACCGTCGAGGGCCCGGGCGATCATCGAGGCCAGCGCCGACTTGCCGCTGCAGGTCGGCCCGGCGACGATGACCGCATCGCCGCCGGTCCCGTTGCCTTGTGCTTGATTCATCCCGCCATCCCTGCCACACGCGCCGCATGCCGCTTCCTCGCATCCTGACCATCGTGATCGACCGCGCCGCCGGCATCCTGAGCGACGCGGACATCGCCCTGGCACGCGAGATGGTCGTGGGCCGGCTGCCGCGCATCCTGTCGGACGGCGAGGCGGCGGAAATCCCCTGCAACGCCCATTCCTTCAGCCAGCCGACGATCGGCGCGATACGCGCGGCCTTCGCCGGAAGGCCGATCGACGTGTTGTTCACCCGTGCGCGAGGCCAGCGCAAGGGTCTGCTGATCGCGGACATGGACAGCACCATCGTCTCGTCGGAAACCCTCGACGAGCTCGCCCGCCACGCCGGCGTCGGCGAGAAGGTGGCGGCGATCACCACGCGCAGCATGAATGGCGAGATCGATTTCGCGGGCGCGCTGCGCGAGCGTGTCGCATTGCTCCGTGGCCTCGACATCGCCGCACTGGAGCATACCTTGGCCGAAACCCGGCTGACGCCCGGAGCCCGCACCCTGGTCGCCACGATGCGGGCGCACAACGCGCGCTGCGCCCTGGTCTCGGGCGGCTTCACCTGGTTCACCTCGCGGATCGCCGCCTCGTGCGGCTTCGACGAGCATCATGCCAACGCTCTGGAGGAAATCGGCGGCCAGCTCACCGGCCGCGTTGGCGAACCGATCCTCGGCCGTGCCGCCAAGCTCGAGATCCTGCTCCGGCTGGCCCGGCAGCGCGGCGTGCGCCTGGCCGCGACCCTCGCGGTCGGCGACGGCGCCAACGACCTGGACATGCTGACCCAGGCGGGACTGGGCATTGCGTTCCACGCCAGGCCGCTGGTGCGCCAGGCGATCGAGACGCGGATCGATCACGCCGACCTGCGTGCGCTGCTGTTTGCACAGGGCTATCCGGCGAGCGCGTTCCGCGACAGCTAGGCCCGGGACCCTTTTCCGCGGCTCGACGCCGCTCGATCCGCAAGCCCGCTTCCTGTGGGTTCGGGCGCCGTGTTCACAATGTTGCGGACCCCGTGCGCTTCGCGCCGCTATGATCTCCGGGTTGCGACCAGGAGTGACCATGACCGAGGCCCGCGAGCTGCTCGAGACCGAGGCCCGCTACGGCGCCTACAACTACAAGCCGCTCGACGTCGTGCTGACGCGCGGATCGGGCGTGTGGGTGTGGGACATCGACGGCACCCGCTACCTCGACTGCCTTTCCGCCTATTCCGCGGTCAATCAAGGCCATTGCCATCCGCGCATCCTGGCCGCCCTGACCGGGCAGGCCGGCCGCCTGACCCTGACCTCGCGGGCGTTCCATAACGACCAGTTGGCCCCGTTCTACGAGGAACTCTGCGCCCTGACCGGGTCGCACAAGGTGCTGCCGATGAATTCCGGCGCGGAAGCGGTCGAAAGCGCGCTCAAGGTCGCCCGCAAATGGGCCTACCAGGTCAAGGGGGTGCCAGCCGACCAGGCCGAGATCATCGTCTGCGACGGCAACTTCCACGGACGCACGTTGTCGGTGGTGTCGTTCAGCACCGACGAGGTCTCGCGCTACGAGTTCGGGCCGTTCACGCCGGGCTTCCGCATCATTCCGTATGGCGATGCCGCTTCTCTCGCCCAGGCGATCACCCCGCGCACGGCGGCCTTCCTCGTCGAGCCGATACAGGGCGAAGCCGGCGTCATCATCCCGCCCCAGGGCTATCTGCGGCAGGCGCGGGCCTTGTGCACGAAGCATGACGTGCTGCTGATCCTCGACGAGATCCAGACCGGGCTGGGCCGCACCGGCAGTCTGCTGGCCGAGGAGCATGAGGGAATCGAGGCCGACCTGACCCTGATCGGCAAGGCGCTGTCGGGCGGCTTCTATCCGGTCTCGGCGGTACTCAGCCACGAGGCCGCACTCGGCGTGCTCAAGCCCGGCGAGCATGGCTCGACCTTCGGCGGCAACCCGCTGGCCTGCGCGGTGGCGCGCATGGCGCTCAAGGTGCTGGTCGAGGAAGGCATGGTCGAGAATGCCGCGCGCATGGGCGACCGGCTGCAGCAGGGCCTGCGCCAGGCGACTTCGGGGAGGGTGCGCGAGGT
>CAXTCT010000441.1:0-2253 GCA_964242565.1 uncultured Acetobacteraceae bacterium
CCCGGCGGATTCCCGCCTCGATTGCGACAAGCTCGAACGCGTCTTCGGCGTCCGCCTGCCGGCCTGGCGGCGCAGCCTCGAGACCATCGTCGAGCGCCTTGTCAAGCTTCCGGCTGGCTGAAGACCGACAACGCGTGGACCAGCTCGAAGGCCGCCTGAGCCAGTTTGACGGGCATCCGGCCTCCGGCGGATCCGCCCCGTCCCGGCCGGACCCCGCTCCGGTTGCGATCCTGCTTTCGACCTATGACGGGTCGGCCTATCTGGGCGAGCAGCTCCAGAGCCTGCTCGGCCAGACGCATCAGCGCTGGACCCTGTTCTGGCGTGACGACGGTTCAACGGACGCCACCGTCGCGATCATGAACCGCTTCGCCGAGGGACCGGGCTTCGGACGCTGCAGGCGCGTGGCGGATGATGGCCATCTCGGCATCACCGCCTCGTTCCTGACCCTGCTGCGGCAGGTTCCGGACGACCATGTCGTGGCCTTTGCCGACCAGGACGATGTCTGGCTGCCGCTGAAGCTGGAACGTGGTCTTCTCGCACTCGGCGACCCGCACAGCGTGCGGCCGGCCTTGTATTGCGCCCGCCAGACCCTTGTCGACGGCTCGCTCAACCGGCTCGGACTATCCCCGCGCCTGGCCCGGATGCCATCCTTCCCGGCGGCCCTGACCCAGAATATCGCGACCGGCTGCACCGTCATGCTCAATCCGGCCGCAAGAAGCCTGATCGCCGGAAGCCACCTGCCGGGCGGCACGCTGCATGACTGGTGGTCCTACCTTCTGGTAGGCGCCGCGGGCGGCAGGCTGATCGCCGACCCGGTGCCGGTGGTGCTCTACCGGCAGCATCCGCGCAATGCGGTCGGCGCGCCGCATTCCGTGCTGCGTCGCGGCCTGATGGCGCTTCGCCGCGGGCCGGATGCGTTCATGACCCTGTTCCGCCGCCATGTCGAGGAATTGGCCGAGCAGGCCGCCCTGCTGTCGCCGCAAGCCCGGGCAGAGCTGGCGCTGCTGCAGGCGTCGCTGCATGGCAATGGGCTGACGCGGCTGCGTGCCTTGCTCCGGCTGCCGCAACTCATCCGCCAGACCCGGCTTGAAACCCTGTTGTTCCGGATATGGTTCCTGATCGGCTGAATAGGATGTCGCGATGCCCCGAAACACGGTGCTGCTGATCTGGGTCGTCGGCGCGCTGCTGGCCCTGGTGCTGATCTTTGCCGGACCCAATCCGGTCGAGCACGCGCTGGCCGACGCCGCGGCACGGCTGCAGCTGCTGGCCGACCGGCTGGACGAGACGACCATGGAGGCGGTGCGCGGCCTGGCGATCGCGCTGTTCTGCGTGTTCCTCGCCCTCTGCGTCCTGGCCCTTCGCCGGGGCCAGCCGGCCATCGGCATGGCAATCCTGGTGTCGGTGGTGTTCCTGCTGCTGGCCGGACATGTGTTCGTGTGGGTGTTCTTCCTGCGCCGGCCGCATTGGGTGCTGGCTTTGCTGCTGGCGCTGTTCGCGGCCCTGACCATGACCCGGCGGGTAATGTCGCCGCTCCCGGCGCCGATGCAGGGCAGGCCGAACCGGCGGATCTAGGCGGTGTCCTCGCGGGTCAGCTCCGCCATCTCCGCCATGACGGCCTTGTTCGTAAGGGCGGGCAGCGGCGTTCCGGACGAGGCCTCCCGCTGTCCCGGTTGCAGACGGCGCGTCAGCATGAATGCCGTCACGACGGCCAGGATGCCGAACAGCACCCCACCCAGCGATTGGCCGATCAGCACGCCGGGGGCGCCGTAACGCACCCCCACCAGGACGAACGGGATCGTGCCCAGGGTGGCACGCCCCCAGTTGAACAGGGTGGATGCCAGCGGCGCGCCCAGATTGTTGAAGGCGGCGTTGGCCACGAACAGCGCACCGGTGAACAGGAAGCCGGCCACGGTCCAGGAACAGAAGAGATGCACCAGAAGCGCCGTCTCGCCGCTGGCCGAGAACAGCCGGATCAGCAGGTCCTGGAACACCGCCAGCAGCGCCCACATCAGCAGCACGCAGCCCTGCACCAGCAGCAGGGCGCAGCGTAAGGTCTCGCGCACGCGGGGGATCTGGCCGGCGCCGAGATTCTGCGCCATGATCGGCCCGACCGAGCCGGTCAGCGCGAACACGAAGGCAAAGGCGACCGGCGTGATCCGGTCGATGGTCGCCAGCCCGGCCACCGCCTCCAATCCGAACCGCGCCATGAAATGGGTGGTGAAGGCGCCGCCCACGGGTGTTGCGAGGTTGGTC
>CAXTCT010000442.1:0-2252 GCA_964242565.1 uncultured Acetobacteraceae bacterium
CGGAGGCAGGGTCATCCCCGGGCGCTTCGAGGAGGACTGCCTGCGGCTCAACATCTGGTCACGGGCGGCCGACGGGGCACGCCGTCCGGTGATGCTGTGGATCCATGGCGGCGCCTTCCTGCTCGGCAGCGCCAATCTGTACGACGGCGCCGATCTCGCGGCATCCGGCGAGATCGTCGTGGTGACGATCAACTACCGGCTGGGGGTGTTCGGTTTCGTCGATTTCGGCATGGCCGTCGGCGATGCACGGGCACCCGGCAATAGCGGGCTGCGCGACATGATCGCGGCCCTGGGCTGGATCCGCGACAACATCGCCGCCTTTGGCGGCGATCCGGAGCGCGTCACCATCGCCGGCGAATCCGCCGGGTCCATCGCCGTCGGCCTGCTGATGCAATGTGCGGCCGCGCGCGGGCTGTTCGGTGGCGCCATCATGCAGAGCGGAGCCCCCGCGCTGATCCACGACCGCCGGGCGAGCCGGATGGTCGCCGCCGCCTTCCTGGACCGGCTCGGACTGCGGGGTGCCACGCTGGAAGCGCTGCAGGCGGTTCCGCCGCAGCGCCTGATGGCCGCACAGGCGATGGTGCAGAAATCGCTGGAGGGCGGTATCGCCGCGGCGCCCTTCTTCGATGGCGACCTGCTGCCCGACGATGCCCTGGCGGCAAGCCGCACGGGGACGTCACGGGTGCCGCTGCTCGCCGGCTTCAACGGCGATGAGATCCGCCTGTTCGAGGTGATGCCGGGGGCGCTGCTGCATCGCCGGCGGCCGCAACTCGACCGGCTGATCCGCGCGGGCCTGGGTGCGGATGCCCAGGCTGTGCTCGATGCCTATCCCGACCACCGCCGGGGTAACCGACAGCTCGCCGGCGACCTCTACATGGCGATGCCGACGCTGCATTTCGCCGAACGCCATTCGCGTCTTTCGCCGGCCTGGCTCTACCGCTTCGATTTCGGCCACCCGCTGCTCGGCGCGGCGCACGGGCTCGATCTGCTTTTCTTGTGGAAATTCCGTGGAGTGCTGGCGGCCCTGCTGCGTGGCGGTCCGGAGACCGGCGCGAGACGGCGTTGCGCCGCCCGGATGCGCCGGCACTGGACCGATTTCGTCCTGGAGGGACGGCCCGCGTCGGACTGGCCAGCCTATGAGGAGGAACGCCGCATCACCATGCTGTTTGCCCGCCGCTGCGGCTTGGCCCTCGACCCGCAGGGAACATACCGGGCTGCCTGGGGCGGCCGGGACGTCGCCACCGGGGCCGCGACAGCGCTCAGCGACATCAGGGCGACGGCGTCATCCTGGAGCGACCGTCCGAGGCGCGCGCTCGCACGATGGCGGCGGCGCCAGAACCGGGCGCCCTGACCCGGACGTCCTAGGCGCCCTTCAGCTTCTTGCTGCACTCGCTGTAATAGCCGCCGCCCTTCTGGATCCAGTGCAGCCCCCCATTGGCGTTGCTCGCCTTGTTGGCCTTGTACTGGTCCAGACAGGTTTGCATGCGACCCTTGCCGGCGGTTTCCTTGCTGTATTTCGGGTCGATGGCGCTGGGGAAGGTCGCGGTGCCGGCCGCGGCCGCGGCAACCGACGGCCTGGTGGCCGCCGGAGACGCACCGGCCGCCGGCGCGGCCGCTGTGGTCGAGCCCGATGCGCATTCGCGGGTCCGGAAGCTCTTCCAGTTCTCCCCGGAGAGGCTGCCATCCTTCTTGGCGGCCTGATATTTGGCGCTGCATTCCTTTGTGGTCAACGCATGGGCGGGCCCGGCGACAGCCAGGCAGATCGTGGCCGCCGCGAGGACGCCGCCGGCAAAATTCCTGATGGTGCGCATGGGGCTCGTTCCGCTGACTGGTGGATTGATGAATTCAGACGCCGGGTTCCGGGTCACGTTCCCGCGCGGGCCTTGTTTTTCGCCATCGAGACGACCGCTCATGAAGGCCGGCCGCGGCGGGTGGCCGGTCCGTCTCGTCATACCAGCCGGGCCTTCTTCAGCGAAGCCTCGATGAAGCCCTTGAACAGGGGATGCGGCGAGAAGGGCTTGGAAAGCAGCTCGGGGTGATATTGCACGCCGATGAACCAGGGATGATCGCGATACTCGATGATCTCGGGCAGGATCCCGTCCGGGCTCATGCCGGAAAACACCAGTCCGGCGGCCTCGAGGCGCTCGCGGTAATGGACGTTGACCTCCCAGCGATGCCGATGGCGTTCGCTGATCTCGGCCGCCCCATAGGTTGCCGCGACATGCGAACCCGCCGTCAGCACCGCGGGATAG
>CAXTCT010000443.1:0-2244 GCA_964242565.1 uncultured Acetobacteraceae bacterium
GTCCTTGTTGGTGGCGGCGATGATGCGCACGTTGGTCTTGATCGGGGTGCGGCCGCCGACCGTCGTGTATTCGCTTTGCTGCAGGACGCGCAGCAGGCGCGTTTGCGCCTCCATCGGCATGTCGCCGATCTCGTCGAGGAAGAGCGTGCCGCCTTCGGCCTGCTCGAAGCGTCCGGCCGAGCGCTGACTGGCGCCGGTGAACGCGCCTTTCTCGTGGCCGAACAGCTCGCTCTCGATCAGCTCGCGCGGGATGGCGGCCATGTTGATCGCGACGAATGGCCCGGTGCGGCGGCGGCCATAGTCGTGCAGCGCGCGCGCCACCAGCTCCTTGCCCGTCCCGCTCTCGCCGTTCACCATGACGGTCAGGTCGGTCGTCGTCAGCCGGGCGATGCTGCGATAGATCTCCTGCATTGCGACGCTGCGCCCAATCAGCGGCAGCCGCTCCTCGGCATCGCGCGGCTCGGACGGCGGCGTATCCGCGAGCGGCGCCGGTGCCTGCAATGCGCGGCCGACGACGGCCAGCAACTCCTTGAGATCGAAAGGCTTCGGCAGGTACTCAAACGCCCCGCGCTGCGCTGCCTTCACGGCGGTCATCAGCGTGGACTGCGCGCTCATGACGATGATGCGGAGGTCCGGGCGGATGCGCTTGATGCGTGGTATCAGGTCGAGGCCGTTCTCGTCCGGCATGACGACATCGGTGATCACAAGGTCGCCCTCCCCGTCCTCCACCCAGCGCCAAAGCGTGGCAGCGTTCCCGGTGCAACGGACCTGGTATCCCGACCGGCCCAGCGCCTGGGTCAGCACCGTGCGGATCGACCGGTCGTCATCGGCCACGAGAACAGTGGGCGGGGTCATCTTCGATCCTTCAGAGGGCGTCTCCCTCGGCCTCGGTCATCACCGGCAGGAACATGCGGAATTCCGTCCGGCCGGGACGGCTGTCCACCTCGATCAATCCGCCATGGTCGCCGATGATCTTCGCCACCAGTGCAAGGCCCAGGCCGCTGCCGGTCGGCTTGTTGGTCACGAACGCCTCGAACAGATGCGGACGGATATCCTCGGGGATACCCGGCCCGTTGTCGCGGACGGTCACGACCAGGGGCAAATGCATCCGGTGGTTGCTGCCGGCAACCGCGATGCGCATGCCCTGCTGGTAGGCGGTGGTAAGCACGATCTCGCCCGCGTTGCGCTCGCACAGCTCTGGGTCGCCGGCGATCGACTCGGCCGCATTCTTCACCAGGTTCAGCAGCACCTGCACGAGCTGGTCCCGGTTGGCCCAGGCCGGCGGCAGCGACGGATCATAGGTTTCCGTCATCTTGATATGCGTCGCAAAGCCGGTGCCGGCCAGCCGCCGCACGTGTTCCAATATCCGGTGGATGTTCACGGCCCGGCGCTCGATCGGCTTCTCGCCGAACACCTCCATGCGGTCCACCAATTCGCGGATACGGTCGGCCTCGTCGCGGATCAGCACCGTGAGCTCGCGGTCGCCATCGCTCACGCTGGCCTCCAGCAACTGCGCCGCGCCGCGGATGCCCGAGAGCGGGTTCTTCACCTCGTGCGCCAAGATCGCCGACATGCCGGTGACGCTTCGCGCGGCGCCGCGGAACAGCATCTGGCGGTCCAACGCCCGGGCGGCCGACCCGTCCTGCAACGTCAGCAACACGCAGCCGGGTTCCTCGAGCAAGGCCGTCGCCTGCACGGTCGTGCCCCGCTTGTGCAGGCGCGGACTCTCGAGCGTCAGGTCATGATCCGAGATGGTCGTCCCCTCATGCCGGACCTGGGAAAGCAATGCGAACAGCGGGTTGTCATCCGGCAGCAGCGTCGCGAGCGTCATCTGGCGCAGTTGCAGCAGCGATACGCCGAGGAACTGCTCGGCCGCCTGGTTGGCGTAGCGGAACCGGTTGTCGGCATCCAGCAGCACGACGGGCACCGGCAGCGCGCTCAGGATAGCCTGGCCGTCGACGGGTGGCGGCAAGGGCGCCGCCAGCATTGGGCGGGGCGACAGCTTTTCCACCAACGCCAGGCGCCCTCGGGTCAGCGCACCTTTCACGCCGCGAGCGCCCCGTCCGGCATTTCTGGCGTCCGCACGGCGTCGCGTCCGATCAGTGGATCGAAAAACCCATCGATCAGCGCTTCGACCGCCGCCGGGGTCGAAAGCTTGTTCACGGTCGCACGGAACTCCGCCGATCCGAACAGGCCGCGCGAGTACCAGGACACGTGCTTGCGCGCCAGCCTCACCCCGGCGTC
>CAXTCT010000444.1:0-2243 GCA_964242565.1 uncultured Acetobacteraceae bacterium
CATGCTTCTCCAGGACCGGCGGAAGTACCGCATCATCGACGATGCGGCGGCCGAACCCGCCGCTCATGGGTGCCGCCGCAGGCGGAACCGTCGGACGCCGCTCACGAGCGGCGCCGCAGGCGGAACCGTCGGGGCTGCGCGACTGCGGAGCCGAACGCGACTTCCCGGGTCAGTTCGGTGATCGCGTTGCGGAACGCGCCGGACTGTCGTGCCGCCGGTTCGCCCAGGCTTTCGGCCAGGCAGACCTGGCGCGGCAGATCGGGGATGCAGACGTCGATCTTGATCTGCAGCGCCTTTTCCACCGCCGCACGCGACATGCCGCCAGGCATCCCGGCGCGGTTCAGCACCAGCACCGCGCGACGGGCCTGCTGGCTGCCGTGCGAAAGGGTGAGCAGACGGAGCGTCTCGCGGATGCAAGCCAGCGTCGGCAGAAGAACAAGAATTCGTTGTTGGGAAAGATCGAGCAGGTCGCGCGACAGGTTCGAACCCGTGAACGGCACGTCGACCACGACGAAGTTGAAGCGGCGACGCAGCATGCCGGTCAGCACGCCGGCGCCGTTCTCGGCATAGCCGGGCCGATCGGTCAGCCTTTCCTCGGCGGCGAGCACATAGAGCCGCTCCCCGACCGGCATGGCGGCCCGCTCGACATAAAGCTCGTCCACCCGGTCGGGCGCCTCGAGGGCGGTGCGCAGGGCGGACCCGGTCTGTCCCTTGAGCAGCATGGCCGCGTCCCCGGTATGCAGATCCGCATCCAGGATGACGGTATGCCGGCGCGCCGACTCCGCGATCTGCCAGGCCAGGTTCACCGCGATCGTCGTGGCGCCGGTGCCGCCGCGCACGCCGGTGACCGAGACCATGCGTCCGCCGATGGCCGCCGTGGAGGCGCCCTGCCGGGTGAACAGCGCGCCGAAATGACGCGCGACCATCTCCGGGACCAGCGGCTTGTAGAGATACTCGGCGGCGCCAAGCATCCGTGTCACCTGGCGATAAAAGGCGACATCCTCGCGGTCGCCCACGATCATGACCATGACGTTGGGCTCGACGACGTGACTGAGGTCGGTCAGCAGGGCCAGCGGCTGGGCCTCGCCGGTGATGTCGACGATCAGCGCCCGCGGCGTCACCATCCGGCCGAGTGCCGGGATGGCGTCGCGGATGTTGCCGCGCTGGACCGAAAGGCCCTGCGGCAGGGCGCCCGCCAATCCCTCGCGAAGTGCTGCCTCGCTTTCCGCGTCCCTGACGAAGGCGAGCAGGCTCGGGCGGTCGGACCGCGCGGACGAACCCGCGGCGGCGGCCGCGACGGCGATATCCCCGTCCATCAATTGCCACCCGCGGCTGCGCCGGAGCTGTTGTTGTTGATCGAGATCGGCGCGATCTTGGCGATGGCGGAATCCGGCAGCTCCTTCACCTTGCCCGCGCGGTAGCGTGCCACGGCATTGGCGGCCACCTCGCCGTCCGCCCGGCCATCGACGGCGCCATGATGAAGATCCTCCGGATCGGCGATCATCGCGCGCAGGTTGGCATCGTTCGCGCCGATCGGGTGCCACAGTCCGGGCCTGGACAGCGGATCGGTGGCCGCGCACCCGGCCACGCCCAGGAGCGGGCCAAGCAGGACGGGGAGCAAAAGGAGGCGCGTCATTGCACGACGAACCCGACATCGCCCGGAACGTTCGGCCGCATCGCAACGTCGGCCGCCTGTCCGCGCGCCTGCTGGCGCAGCAGCAGGATGCGCTCGATGTCGTTGGGGGGATGCCAGCCTTCATCGGGCATGGTCAGGGCCGCCTGGTTGGTCACCGGCTGCACCAGATAGGGCGTGACCAGGATCACGAGCTCGGTCTGGTTGCGCTGGAAATTGTCCGAGCGGAACAGGGCGCCCAGGATCGGCAGGTCGCCGGCGAACGGAACATTGTTTCCGGTCATCGTCACGGAATCCTGCAGCAGCCCGGCGATGGCGAAACTCTGGCCGCTGCCGAGTTCCACGGTGGTATCGGCCCGCCTGACCTGCAGGGCCGGGATCTGGATCGTGTTGGTGCCGGACTGCAGCTGGATGGCTCCCTGATTGGTCAGCTGGCTGACCTCCGGCCGGACATGCAGGCTGATGCGGCCACCGGTGAGGACGGTCGGCACGAAAGCGAGGCTGACGCCGTACTGCTTGAACTCGATCGAGATGGTGTCGCCGAACTGGGCGACCGGGATCGGGAACTCGCCGCCGACGAGGAAGCTGGCGGTCTCGCCGCTCATGGCGG
>CAXTCT010000445.1:0-2242 GCA_964242565.1 uncultured Acetobacteraceae bacterium
CAGGCGGCCCCAGCCGAGCGGGCTCCAGACCACCGCGCCGACGCCCTGCTCGATGCCGAGCGGCATCAATTCCCACTCATAATCGCGGCCGACCAGGGAGTAGTACGCCTGGTGGGCGACATAGCGGGTCAGGTTGTAGCGTTCCGAAATGCTGAGCGACTTCATCAGGTGCCAGCCCGAGAAGTTCGAGACGCCGACATAGCGGATCTTGCCCGCGCGGACCAGGTCGTCGAGGGCGTTGAGCGTCTCCTCGACCGGGGTCGCGGCGTCGTAGCCATGCAGCTGGAACAGGTCGATATAATCCGTCCCGAGGCGCTTCAGCGCCCGCTCGGCCGCCTCGATCAGGTGGAAGCGCGACGAGCCGACATCATTGGCGCCCTCGCCGACACGAAAGGTCGCCTTGGTCGAGAGGATGACCTTGTCGCGGCGACCCTTGATGGCGGCCCCCAGGATCTCCTCGGCGGCCCCGGACGAGTAGAGGTCCGCGCTGTCGAACATGTTGAGGCCGGATTCGAGGCAGATATCGACCAGCCGGGTGGCACCCTGTGCATCGGTGTCGCCCCAGGCCTTGAAGAAGGCGTTGCCGCCGCCGAACGTGCCGGTGCCGAGGCTCAGCACGGGCACCCTGAAGCCGGATCGGCCAAGATATCTGTATTCCATCATCGTCCCCGGAGCCTAGAAGCGGTAGCATCATGACGCCGGGGGAGGCGCCTGGTTGCCGGCTGGCGCCGCAGCGGCGTGGCACTCGCCCGCTCACCAGGTTCTTCGCAAGAAGGAAGTTTGCCCGGAGGAAGGTGTCCATTACATGGATCAGTGGATCGAGATGAAGGGACCCTCATCTCCCGCCTGGTCTGGTTTGTCGTGGTAACCCAGCCTGGCGCGAAGCGCATCATAGCGGCTGTCCTCGAAGGAGAAGCCTCGATCAAGTAGGCTTCCGTCCAGGCCAACGTAGCGTTCCCATTCTCCGGTGGAGCTGCAAAATGCCGGTGGAATTTCTCCGAGAAGGTCTTGCGAACAAATAACCCACAACACCAGGACGTGCCCCATCGGAGTTCTTCTGCATTGCCATCCCGATACGAAGGAAGCCAGCCCTTTGCCGGCTCCCAGTTCTAGGGGATAGGCCACGCTGGTTTGCCTGAGATCCACTGGTACAGCACGCTTGGCAGATCCTGTACGTGCCGTCATCGCCTGTGCTACAGGCACGGATACAGTTCCGGAACGAATAAAGTCGCCTCTTACGAAAAAATGCGTCCCGCCGCAGATCAGGTTTGCCTTACGTAATTCCACATGCGGGCCGCGGGCACAAAGATTCTGCGGCCAGCAAGATCCAGCCAGGCAGGTGAGCATCAATGCCCACTTCATGGCGCAGCTTCTCCCAAACGGTTCCAGAAGTATTTTTTTGCTTCGCCAGAAGTCAGCTCCTGCTGGCTTCCTCCAGGCAGTGACGACCATATCCGGTTAAGCTTGATGAAGGCAGAATCCAAATTCCCATCCCAAATATCCCATTGAGCGCCAGGGCGTGTGATGAGCGATACCGCAATCGCATCCTGAGAGCGTTCCGAGAAATCATGCACGATGTGAGCCTTCACGGCCTCGTCATATTTGTCTTCAATTATCCCGTAAGCCCCAGCAGCTGTCGATCTATGATGCCATTTCTCCATAAGTTTTCCAGGATGCTTGCTGAAGCCACTAAAATGGCCGCCAGCCTATAATTGAGTAAAGCATCCGGCCGATCTTGCTTGCCATTCTCCGCATACCGAATGAGGGCGAGGAAAGCTTCCAGCCTTCTCGGAACGGATCGGGTGTGTCATGTCTCAAATCGCTGGAGCAAGCGACGGGTGCGATACCTGTGAGCTGGCGGTCAGCCTCGGCGGCACGGAATCTCTGGCCAGCCATCCTGCCTCGACGACCCATTCCGGCGTGTCCGCCGCGATGCGGGTCCGGGCCGGGGTGACCAACGGCTGATCCGATCGCCGACCTGACCCAGGCCCTGGCGAGGCTCGATCCGTAATCGTCGGCTTCCGCGGGCCTTTGCACTAATAGGTCTGGACGAGGCGCGCCGTCCTCTTCAACAAGAAGACGGTTTCCGGCGATCCGCCTGGAGGCAGGTCGGCGGAGTGAAGCCCATCATCGACGAGTTCCAGGGCCGCAAGGCGGTCGCGCGCGACCCTGACGGCAGCGCCGGCGCGGTCGGAATCGGCCAGATATCAGCCTGCCCGCCAATGCGGGACGAGGCGGCCTC
>CAXTCT010000446.1:0-2235 GCA_964242565.1 uncultured Acetobacteraceae bacterium
GGCGCCGCCGCCGCGGCCTCTCTCGATCTGTTCGAGCGCGGGGACCGGCTGGGACAGGTGGCCCGCATCGCACGGCAGCTCGAGACGGAGCTTGCGGCCTGCCGGGGCCTGCGGGGCGTACGCGACGTGCGGGTGCGCGGCGCGATCGGCGTGGTGCAGCTGGACGCGGCGCCCGACCTGAATTTTCTCAAGCGGCGCCTGGTCGAGGCCGGTGTATGGGTCCGCCCGTTCCGAGACATCGTTTACCTGACGCCGTCCTTCACCATCACGCCGGACGAGCTATCGCATCTGACGGACGCGATCCATTCGGTGCTTGCGGGGCCGGTCCGGACACGCGAAGCCGGATGAAGCATCCGGGACGCACCCGGGAGGCGCGGCCGTCGTGACGATGCTCACCTTGACATCCCGACTTGATGGAAAATATGTTCCAATAAGAGGAAGCTCTGGCATGTATGCTCCATCAAGGAGCCGGCCGGACCATTGTCCAGGAGGCTGCGCTGTACGCGCTCAACCACGTCACCACCCCCTATGCCGAATTTGCCGAACTGGCGGCGATGGCGCTTGCGCAGGGGATGGAGGCCGTGGAGATCCGCAACGATCTCGATGGCGTGCCGCTTGCGGACGGCACTCCGGCGCGCCAGCTCCGCGAGGAGGCCGCCGAGGCGGGTGTCGCCATCCTGTCGATCAACGCCCTGCAGCGCTTCGACCTTTGGAATGCGGCGCGCGAGGCCGAGGCCGTGGCGCTCGCGACCTATGCGCAACAGGCCGGAAGCGCGTCGCTGGTGCTGTGCCCGGTCAACGATCACGACGATGCCCGCAGCCCGTCCGAGCGCGCGCGCGGATTGCGGCACGCGCTCACGGCATTATCCGCCATTCTGGCCGACCATGGCATCACCGGACTGGTGGAGCCGCTCGGCTTCGAGGGATGCGCCCTGCGCCTCAAGCAGGATGCGCTTGACGCGATCGACGAGACCCGCGGCAATGCCGCCTTCGCCCTGCTGCATGACAGCTTCCACCATGCCCTTTCCGGCGAGCAGGCGCTGTTTCCCGCCCGCACCGGCCTGGTGCATATCTCGGGCGTCGAGGAAGCTGGCGTCCCGATCGCGCAACTGAGGGACCGGCACCGCCTTCTGGTGGGGCCGCGCGACCGGCTCGACACTCTCGGCCAGATCCGCGCGCTGCGCCGCGGCGGCTATGCCGGGCCGGTGTCGTTCGAAGCGTTCTCGGCAAGCGTGCATGACGATCCCGACGCTGCCGCCGCCCTGGCACGGAGCATCGCCCACATCGACACGTCGCCTTGACCGGGGAGCCGGTCATGCCGACCCCCGCCATGCCCAAGGCCACGCCCACGGCCACGCCCGCCGCCGCCTCGCCATCCTACGCCCTGGAAGTGCTCGACGTGTCCAAGCAGTTTCCGGGCGTCAAGGCGCTGGACCGGATCAGCTTGCGTCTGCGTCCCGGTGCCGTCCATGCGCTGATGGGCGAGAATGGCGCCGGCAAATCCACGCTGATGAAGATCATCGCCGGCAGCATCAGGCCCAGCTCCGGCCAGATCCGGGTCAAGGGCGTCGTCGCGGAGTTCCAGGGACCGGCCGACGCGATGAAGTGCGGCATCGCCATGATCCACCAGGAGCTCAACCTGGTGCCGCATATGACGATAGCCGAGAATATCTGGGTCGGGCGCGAACCGAGGCGGCTCGGTTTCGTCGATCATGGCGCGATGCGGCGCAGGACGGTCGAACTGCTCGACGGCCTCGGCATCACGCTCGATCCCGACGATGAGGTGGCGAGCCTGGCGGTTGCCAACCAGCAGATGGTCGAGATCGCCAAGGCGGTGTCGTATGCCCCGGACATCCTGATCATGGACGAGCCGACCTCGTCGCTGACCGAGCATGAGGTGCGGCATCTGTTCGGCATCATCCGGCGGCTGCGCGGGCAGGGCAGGGCGATCGTCTACATCTCGCACAAGATGAACGAGATCTTCGCCATCGCCGACGAGATATCGGTGTTCCGCGACGGCGCGCATGTCTCCACCGGGCCGGCTGGGCAGTTCGACCAGAAGTCGCTGATCGGGCTGATGGTCGGGCGCGAACTCACCCAGCTATTTCCCAAGGCCGAGGTCGCGCGCGGCGAGGTGGTGCTGTCGGCAAGCGGCCTGACGCTGCCGGGCGTGTTCCGCGACATCTCGTTCGAGCTGCGACGCGGCGAGATACTGGGTTTTGCCGGCCTGATCGG
>CAXTCT010000447.1:0-2234 GCA_964242565.1 uncultured Acetobacteraceae bacterium
GCCGGCGTGCCGGTGCGCGCGGCCCAGAAAGCCGGCATCCCGGTGGTCGCGGTCGACCGCAATCCGCCCGACGCCCCGGCCAACAGCTTCATCGCCACGGACAGTGTCGCCGCCGCCCACACGCTCGGCGACTATGTCTGCAAGATCACCGGCGGCAAGGGCCACGTCGCCATCATCCAGGGCCAGATCGGCACCACGCCGGAGATGGACCGCAACAAGGGCTTCGAGGCGGCGATGTCGAACTGCCCCGGCCTGAGCATGGTCGCCAAGCAGCCGAGCCAGGAATGGTCGCAGAGCGAGGGCTTCACGATCGCCCAGGACATGCTGCAGCGCCATCCCGACATCACCGTGTTCTTCGGACGTGCCGATGGGCTGGCTCTCGGCGCCGCACAGGCCGTCAAGGTCGGCAACCTCGATCATCCGGTCACTGTGGTCGGCTTCGACGGCGACGTGGCCGGACTGAAGGCGGTGCAGAAAGGCACGCTGGCCGCCACCATGACGCAGAAGACGCAGTTCATGGGCAGGCTGGCACTCGACACCGCCCTCGACCTGATCGCGGGCAAGACCGCGCCGGCGCAACAGCTGCAGCAGGCAATGCTGACCACCAAGGCCAGCGTCGGCCCCCTCATCGCCACGCATCCGTGACCGCCGAAGGCCGGCCGCCGCGGCTGATCCTCGAGGGGATCAGCAAGAGTTTCGGGGCGGTCAAGGTGCTGCACGGCGTCGATCTCGAAGTCCGCGAGGGCGAGATGGTGGCGCTGCTGGGCGAGAACGGCGCCGGCAAATCAACCATTTCGTCGATCATCGCGGGGCTGCTCGCACCCGACGCGGGCTCGATGCGCTGGGAAGGCGCGCCGTACGCCCCGCACAGCCCCGGCGAGGCGATGGCGGCCGGCATCGGGCTGATCCACCAGGAGATGCGCCTGCTGCCGGACCTCACCATCGCGGAGAATGTTTTCGTCGGCCGGCTGCCGATGCGTGGCGGCCGCGTCGACCGCGAGGCGATCAACAAGGCGGCGGCCGAACAACTGCACCGCCTCGGGCTCGATATGCCGCCGACGCGGCTGGTG
Organism: uncultured Acetobacteraceae bacterium; assembly: GCA_964242565.1. Taxonomy (GTDB): domain Bacteria; phylum Pseudomonadota; class Alphaproteobacteria; order Acetobacterales; family Acetobacteraceae; genus Lichenicoccus. Next base: position 1,071 of record CAXTCT010000447.1, read on the forward strand.
CGCGGGCTGAGCGTCGCCGCCCAGCAGCAGGTGGAGATCGCCAAGGCGCTGACCCTGAAGGCCAGGCTGCTGATCCTGGACGAACCCACCGCCGCCCTCGGGCTTGCCGAGACCGAGCGGCTATTCACCCAGATCCGCCGGCTGAAACAGGATGGCTATTCGTTCATCTATGTCAGCCACCGGCTCGAGGAGATCGCGCGGATCGCCGACCGCATCGTCGTTCTGCGCGACGGGCATCCCGTGGCGGCGCACGACACCGCCCAGGTGCCGGTCGGCACGTTGCTGCAGGAAATGGTCGGGCGCTCGATCGATCGCATCTTTCCCGTCCCGACGCTGCCGGGCGAACAGGAGGTGATCCGTGTCGAGCGGCTGACCTCGGCCACGAATGCCTTCCGCGACATCGGCTTTTCCGTCCGGGCCGGCGAGGTCTTCGGGATTGCCGGCATTGTCGGCGCCGGCCGGACCGAGCTGGTGCGCGCCATTGCCGGGGCCGATCCGGTCGCGTCGGGAACGGTCACGCTCGATGGCAGGAAGCTGCGCGGCGGCCATCCCGACGAGGCGATCGCGGCCGGCATCGTGCTGGTGCCGGAGGACCGCAAGGGCCAGGGCGTGGTACTGGACCATTCCATCGCCGACAACCTCGCTCTGGGCAACAGCGACCGGCTGGCCCGGCAGGGCTGGATGACGCCGCGCCGGACCCATGATTTCGCCTCGGAGCTGGTGCGGCGGCTCGGCGTGAAGGGGCGCCCGGAGCAGCGGGCGGGATCGCTCTCTGGCGGCAACCAGCAGAAAATGGTGATCGCCCGCTGGGTCGCGCGCGATCCGCGCGTGTTCATTCTCGATGAGCCGACGCGCGGCATCGACATGGGCGCGCGCGCGGCGATCTACGACGTGATCGCCGGGCTCGCCGCCAAGGGCATGGCGGTGATCGTGGTCTCGTCGGACCTCGAGGAAGTGCTCGGGCTGGCGCATCGGGTGATGGTGCTGGCACGCGGGCGGCAGATGGACATCCTGGACCGCGCGCAGGCCAGCAACGTGCGCGTCATGGAACTGGCAACAGCGTGAGGATGGCGATGACGGAGTTGTTCAGCCTTGCCGGCGGCGTCGGCTTTGTCACCGGCGCCGGCAGCGGCATCGGCCAGCGGGTGGCGGTCGGACTGGCCG
>CAXTCT010000448.1:0-2233 GCA_964242565.1 uncultured Acetobacteraceae bacterium
GCCTCCGCCCCCGAGCGCAGCACAGCACAGCCCGGCGCCACGCTGCCCAGCACCGTCAGCGACAGCATCATCGGCCCGGGCGTCGCCGTGGTGTCCCCGCCCAGCAGCGCCACCCCGAACTCCGCCTGGTCCAGCGCCAGCCCCGCCGCGAACCCTGCGAACCACGCATCCGGCGTGTCCCTCGGCGCCGAGACCGTCATCAGGTAGCCGAACGGCGCCCCCCCCATCGCCGCGAGATCCGACAGATTGACCCGCAGCAGCTTCCGCCCCACCGTCTCCGGCGGGTCGTCGGGCAGGAAATGCACGCCCTCGACCATGGCATCGGCGGCCACCACCAGCAGCCTTCCCGGCGGAGGAACGAAGGCCGCGGCATCGTCGGTCAGGTTCAGCGCGCCCGGACCGACCAGCGGGCGAAGATAACGCGCGATGAAGCCGAACTCCGCCGGGAGCGGGTCCGCCGCTCCGGCCGGGTGCGCGTACGTCACGCTCAGACGGAACCCGGATTGGGTGCGAAATCCTGCGGACGCAGCAGCCGCCCCAGCACGTCGAGCAGGCCGTTGACCATGCGCGGCTCGTCGCCGGAAAAGAATCCGTGCGCCACGTCGAGATATTCGTTGATCACCACCCGGCCCGGCGGCCCGTCCTGCATGGTCAGCTCCGCTCCCGCCGCGCGCAGCAGCGCACGCAGCACCGGATCGAGCCGGGCCAGCGGCCAATCCGCGGGCAAGGCCTCGGCCAGCATGGCGTCAAGCCGGTCCTGCTCGCGAACCGCGGTCCGCACGATGCGGTTGAACAGCACCACGTCCGCATCCGGCACCCGGCCCTCCTCGTAGCCGCCGGTGCCGGGCAGCTCGCCCAGGCGATGACGGACAAACTGGTCGATCACCGTCTCGGGATTGTCCGAAGCCTGCTCGCTCTGGAACAGCGCCTGCACCGCGCCCACGCGCGCCGCCGTGCGCGGGCGGGCCTTGGGCGCACGGCGGCCGGAGGCCGGCGCGGAGAATTTATTGTCGCTCATGGGCGCTTCATCGGCCCTTTTGCCTCCGCAGGTCCAGTCTCGACCGCCGCCTGCGTCTCCAAAACCGGCACGGCCGGCGGCGGACTGGACAGCGAACCAAGAATGGTCTCGAAATCGCGCGCCTCGCGGAAATCCCGGTAGACGCTGGCGAAGCGGACATAGGCCACCGCGTCGACCTCGCGCAGCGTGTCCATCACCAGCTCGCCAAGCTGCTTGCTCGGTATCTCGTTCTCGCCGGAGGCTTCGAGCTGGCGCACCAGGCCGTTGACGATGCGCTCGATACGCTCCTCGTGGACCGGCCGCTTGCGCATGGCGATGCGGATCGATCGTGCCAGCTTCTCGCGCTCGAACGGCACCCGGCGGCCATCCACCTTGAGCACCACCAATTCCCGCAGTTGCACCCTCTCGATGGTCGTGAAACGTTGTCCGCAGCTTGGGCAGAAACGCCGCCTGCGTATGGCGGCGGCATCCTCGTTGGGACGGCTGTCTTTGACCTGGGTGTCCTCATGGCCGCAGAATGGGCAGCGCATGGCCGGTCGCAATCCTTGACGTGAAGCGTTGCAGCTAGGTGCCCCCTGCGCCTGCTCCTGACAAGGGCCAGGCCTCGCCACGCAATCCCGCCGGAGTTGCCTCAATGACAAGATTGCTTCGATCATGGACCAGGCCGGGACTGGTCCTGCTGCTGGCAGGCCTGGCGCCGGCCTTGGCGTCGGCGGAGCCCGTGGCCGGGCTTTTGATCTCGGACCCGTGGATGCGGGTGCTGAACAGGGGATCGCCCGCCGCGGGCTATTTCACCCTGAGCAATGGGCTCGACCATTCGGTGCGGCTGCTCGGCGCCGCCTCACCGGCCTGCGGCAGCCTGACGCTGCACCAGACCCTGCTCCGCCACACCATGAGCGCGATGAGCGCGATGGACCCCGGCAACCCCAGGGACGGCGGTCCGATGGCCTCCATGCGCCCGGTTCCGGGTGTTGCGGTGCCCGCGCACGGCATGATCCGCTTCGCACCCGGCGGCTATCACCTGATGTGCGACCATCCCGGCGGCGACGTGGCCCCGGGACGCACTATCCCGGTCACGCTGCTGTTGGAGGGCGGCGGCACCCTGGCGGCGGATTTCCCGGCCAGGGGGCCGCGCGGGGAATAGCTTCCGGCGCGCCTGTCGTGCCTACATGCACCAATATCCTGCCCGAATCTCGCCCCACCATCCCCTTATCG
>CAXTCT010000449.1:0-2221 GCA_964242565.1 uncultured Acetobacteraceae bacterium
GGCCGGCCCGCGGTCTGGCTTGTGTCCGCGGTCTGGCTTGTGTCCGCGGTCTGGCTTGTGTCCGCGGTCTGGCGCGTGTCTGCGGTCTGGCGCGTATCTGCGGCCATCAGAAACTCTCCCCCAGCCCGACATAGAGCTCGAAGCTGTCGCCGCCGGGCAGCTTCTGCAACGGCACCGCGACATCGAGCCGGATCGGGCCGATCGGAGTGTAATAACGCCCGCCGACGCCGACGCCCACCCGCAGCGGACCCTGGAACGGCCGCGAACCGGCGGCGACCTGACCGGCATCGACGAAGGCCGCGGCGCCGAAGCTCTTGAACAGACGCTGGCGGAACTCGACGCTGCCGGCATCGAGCGAGGTGCCTCCGACCGGGTTGTTGTCGGGAAATAGCGGGCCGACGCCCTGATATTTGTAGCCGCGTATGGTGCCGCTGCCGCCGGCATAGAGGCGCTGGTCGGGCGGCAGTTCGAAACTGGTCGCGCCCTGGACGCTGCCGACCACGCCGCGCACGGCGATCACGCTGCGTCCGGGCGCGCTGATGCCGAGCCGGGCGAGATCGAGATAGGTCGAGCCGCCACCCTGCAGGATGGTGAAGAAATTGCCGCCACGGGTCAGCGAATAGGTCGGCGTGGCGCTGAAATTGGCGCGCAGGCCATGCGTGGGCGCATCGAGAGGGTTGGCAAGGTCGGTGCTGTCATAGGCGGCGCTGAGCGGGGCCGAGACGATGGTGTAGTCGCGGGTGTCGCCTTCCTGGGTGATCTGCTCCTGCTCGGCGCCGAGGCCGAGCTGGACGCTCCAGCGCCTGGACAGCTTTCGGTTGACCACCGCGCGGGCCAGCAGGGCGGTCTGGTCGTAGGCCTGCAGGTCCTGCTTCAACCCCTCGACGCGCAGGATCAGGTCCTGGTCGCGACGCATGAAGTCCGGCTTGTCGAAATTGGCGTACACGTCATACCCCAGCCCCTGCTGCGCGGTGCCGCCGAAGCCGGTGAGCAGGGCGGCGAGCTCGAGCTGTTCGGCATTGCCCAGCAGGTTATGGTCGGTCCAGGTCACGCCGGCACTGCCACCGAGATCGGTCGAATAGCCGACCTGGCCGGATACGGTATGCCTCGGCGCTTCGACGAAGCTGAAGAACAGCGCCATGCGCCCGTCCGGGCTGAGCGCGCCGGCATCCCGCACCTGGACGTCGGAGAACACCCCGATCGAGGCGAGGTCCTGCCGCGCCGTTTCTATCTTGCTGGGCTGATACAGCTCGCCGCTATGGATCAGCAGGCGCCGGCGCAGGAAGCTCTCGTTGACGTGCCTCAGGCCGGCCATGTGGATCGCGCCGATATCGACGCGTGGTCCCTCGTGGATCTTGTAGACGATGTCGAGCGTGTGGGCGTCGGGATGCAGATAGGCCAGCGGCGCCTGCACCTCGGCCAAGGCGTGGCCCTCCTCGCGCAAGGCCGACAGCAGCCGGCCCTGGGCGGCAACCACGTCCGATGCGATCGCCGGCTGGCCGGAATGCAGCCCGAACGCCCGCAGCGCGGCCGGCGCGAGCGTCTCATGGTCCGGATCGTCCAGACGCACGCGGCCGAGCGTGAAGCGAGGCCCCCTGTTGAGGGATAGGGTGATCGTCGCAGGGGTGCCCCGGGGGATCGCGGCCAGCACATCCGCCAGGCCGGGGTCGCGGCCCTGATGGCCCGCGACCGTGATGCTCACGGAGCCGTCGTAATAGCCGAAGCTTTCCAGGGCGGTGCGCAGCCGCGCGTAATCGGCGCGGATACGCCCGGCCAGCGCGAACGGGCCGACCGCCGTCGTCTTCTGCAGTCCCAGCAGGCCGGAAGACCCGCTGAGTGCTGCATCCAGCGACGCATCGCCGGTCCTGGTCAGCTTCGCTCTGTACGGCTGCGGGTCGGCGGCGCGGCTGGCCCGGGGCGGCAGGCCGAAGGCGATGATCATGCAGGCGAGGGCGAATTCGCAAGCAGGACGGGCCGTTCCTCGTAGGCGCATGCGGATCCATCTCGATGCAGAACGGTGTTGCCGGGAAGAATGGCGTTGCCGGGGAAGAACGGCGTCGCCGGGAATACCGGCCGGCCGCGGAAAATGCCTGATGTCCTGAACCGCCGCAAAGCAGTTGCCTTCAAGTTTGGCAACATTGTGGCACGAAACGCTTCAGGCTATGTCGGCCCGATGCAAGCAGCTCCTCGTTGCCTTGGCCGGCAGGCGGCCGACCGCACC
>CAXTCT010000450.1:0-2204 GCA_964242565.1 uncultured Acetobacteraceae bacterium
GCAAGGCCTCGCGCAACACCGAGACAATGGAATAATTCTTCTGGAATCCCATGGATGGGTTCGTAACCGGGAAGCAGGGCGAGATCCTGCATAAGTTTTACTTATGGGCGCTCAGTGGCGGCTAAGGTCCGGGTCCAGCGGCCGCGTTCTCCTTCCCGCTCCAAGACACGCGCGGGACTGTCGAGGGTGTCCGGCTTCTGCTAGCCTCGGCGCGGGTCGATTTGCGGTCGTTCAAGGAGAAAAATGGTGATCGAGCTCTACACCTGGAAGACGCCGAACGGACGCAAGGCGTCGATCATGCTGGAAGAACTTGGCCTGCCCTACAGCGTCCACCCGATCGATTTCGCCGAAAAGGCGCAGTTCTCGCCGGCATTCCTCGCGATCTCGCCCAACAACAAGATCCCCGCGATCATCGACACGGACGGCCCGGACGGACCCCTGCCGGTCTTCGAGAGCGGCGCCATCCTGACCTATCTGGCCGAAAAGACCGGCCGCTTCCTCGCCCCTTCGGGGAGCGAGCGGTTCAAGGCGCTGGAGTGGCTGCACTGGCAGATCGGCGGCCTCGGCCCGATGCTCGGCCAGTTCGGTTTCTTTGCGGTGATGTCGAAGGAGAAGATCCCGGCGGCCATCGAGCGTTACACGGCCGAGGCCGACCGTCTGCTCGGCGTGATGGATCGCAGGCTGAGGGAGGTCCCCTTCCTGGCCGGCGCGTCCTACTCGATCGCCGACATCGCCGCCTATCCCTGGATGTCGGCCGCGACGACAAGAATGGCCGCCGCCCTCGGCGAGATCCTGTCCGACAAGCCGGGCATCGATGCCTGGATGGCGCGCGTCGGCGAGCGCCCGGCTGTCCAGAAGGGCATGCTCGTGCCTCATTAAGGCCCACAAGGCGCGGATGAAGCCCGGATCGATATGAGGAGCGGGGCGGAGCGGCTGCCCTTCGATCTGCGCGTGCTGGAAATATTCCTGGCCCTTTGCGAGACCCGGACCATGGTTGCCGCCGCGCGCCGGCTCGGCCTGACCCAGCCTGCCATCTCGCAGGTCATCGCCGATCTGGAAAATCGGGTCGGCGTGACCTTGTTCGACCGCTTGATCCGCCCGCTGGCCCTGACCCCTTCGGGTCTTGTGTTGCGTGACCGGGCCGCCTTCCTGCTGTCGGAAGCCAGGCAGATCGGCCCCCTGCTGCGGCAAGGCAGCGACACCAGGCTGCTGCTGGTGCGGATCGGGCTGGTGGACAGCCTGCAGCGCGCCGCACTGCCGGCGCTGGCCGCCGATCTTGCCGGGCGGGCGACCCAGGCGGTCTTTCACTCCGGCCTGACCGCCTCGCACAGCACCGCCCTGCTCACCCGGCAGATCGACCTGTCGCTGGGCGTCGACGACCTTGCCGACATCCAGGGACTGGAGCGCTGGCCGCTGATCGAGGAGCCCTATATGCTGCTCTGCCCGGCCGGACTGCCGCCGCCGGAGAGCGTGGAGCAGATGGGCGAATTGGCCTCGCGGCTCCGCTTCATCCGCTATACTTCCCGATCCGGCACCGGTGCCGACATCGAGCGGCACCTGCGCCGGCTGCGGCTCGAACTGCCGCCCGGCCTGGAGTTCGACACGCCCTATGGTGTCAGCGAGGCGGTGGCCATGGGACAGGGTTGGGGGATCAGCACGCCGCTATGCCTGCATGAGGCCACGCTCGAGCCTGGCCGGGTCGCGTGCCATCGCCTGCCCGGTCCAGGACTGCGCCGGCAGCTGACCCTGATCGCCCGGGCGCGCGAACTCGGCAGCGTCCCGCGCGACATCGCCCAGGGCGTCCGTCGGGCGCTGGCGCAGGGATGCCTGCCGCGTATGCTGGATGGCACGCCCTGGCTGGAGGGCCAGATCATCCTGCCTTCCTGAAGCCCGCCTCGCGCCCCAGCAGCGGCATGAACAGGGCGACCAGCGCGCGTTCGGAGCCGACATTGGCCTTGCGATACAGCCGCGACCGGTAATTCTTGATGGTGCCCTTGCCGATCGCGAGGCGCTGCGCGATCTCGCCGGTGGTGCGGCCCTGCAGGATCAGCGCCAGGATGTCGCGCTCGCGACGGGTGATCGGCGGCATCCCGGCCACGCCCGACATGGCCACGCCGGACACCGCTCCCGGCGTGTCCAGCACATACATCCGCCCGCCAGGCGCCAGCGCGAACTCCGCATCGAAGCTCTCGACGCGCAGGGTC
>CAXTCT010000451.1:0-2202 GCA_964242565.1 uncultured Acetobacteraceae bacterium
CCCCTCTGCCGAACAGCTCTGCCCGCAGACCGTCGCGCTGCTGCGCGATCTGCCACGGCGCGAGCGGTTGCAGCGCAATGCCGCCGACTGGATGGGCACCCGCGCCTGGCCGCCGATCATGGGCCGCTTCACCGGCCTGTTGGCCGGGCTGGTCGCCTCGCGGAGTTCGAACCGAGGGAACGGCGCTTGCCCTTGACGCTCTCGACGCCCTTGACGCCCTGGAGCCGCCGGTCCGTTCCGCGCTACGGGCTCATATGCTCACGGTGTGGCCAGAGGTAGCGTGGATGCAGCCGCATGAACCTGGCCTCCTCGCTGTTGGCCAGACTGTCCAGCAATTCGCCGCGGGTTATCTGTCCCGAACCGAGCTGACCGACGAAAGCGGCGGCGCCATCCGGATCGACGGGCCGCCCCAGAATTGTGAAATAACTGTGATGCACGAACTCGAGATCCTCGGTGAGTTCGTCGGTCTTGCGTGCCGAGACCTCGAATAGCCATTGATCGCGGATGGCGGCCTTGCAGACCAGGAGGCCCGCGGCGGCCAACAGGTCCGCAAGCAGTTCCGCCGTGTAGCCGGACAGATGGAAGTCACCTGAATAAGCCTGGGTGCCGAACAGCAGGTGCATGATCTCGGCGGCTTTCGCGGCTGGCCGGTTGGACGGCCATGCCAGCATCTGCATCAGATCGAGCAGGCTCGGAAGCCGCAACTCCAGGACCCCGCCGGGAGCGAGCAGCCGGGACCATTCCAGCAAGGCAAGGGGCGCCTTGCCCCGTTCCAGATGTTCCAGGACATCCTGGGCCAGGATGAACTCGAAATATCCGCCAGGAAGATCGGGCAACGATGTCACGTCCCCGACAAGATCGGGTTCATGGAAGTCATTCAGGTCGATGTTGAGAAACCCTGGCCGCTTGTCGAAGCCGCAGCCGAGATTGGCCTTCCGGGGCAGGTTGGACATCGCACGAAGTTCCGTCATCCGGTTCAGCTCCACGGTATCGGGATGAAGTGGCGCCAAATGCCGCTTCAAGATGGTTCAGCCAGACCATCTTCAGGAGAGGCACACAAGCTGAGAACAGGTTGGCAAACATTTTTGCGTTCTGTAACATATTGCTGGAAATCGGCGGTCGACTGCTCCCCCTGTCGCCGTTCAGCGGATGAACCTCGCGGCGGTATCCTGCCAGCCTGCGGGGCGGTAGCTGTGAGCGGAACGCAAAGGCCATCGTGACCTTCATATCCTATAGCCAAAATCTCGAGGACCTCATGCTGTGGCGCGCCCTGCCGCAGAACGCCCGGGGCTTCTACATCGACGTCGGCGCCTGGGATCCGCAGGAGGACAGCGTCACCCTCGCCTTCTATGAGCGCGGATGGCGCGGCATCAACATAGAACCCAATGCGGCCAAATATGCCGCCCTGCTCGCGGCGCGGCCGGAAGACGTGACCTTGCCGGTTGCCCTCTCGGACACGAGCGGCGAGCGGATATTCTATGACATCCCCAGGACCGGTCTTTCCACGCTGGATGCCGGGATCGCGGGGCGCCACCGCGCGGCGGGCCTGGAAGTTCAGGAACGAAGCGTGAAGGTCATGACCCTGCGTGAGGTCTGTGCGGCCCATGCCCCGCGTGACATCCACTTCCTCAAGATCGACGTGGAAGGTCTCGAGGCCGCGGTTCTGGCCGGCGCGGATTTCAGCCGCTTCCGCCCCTGGCTTGTGGTCGTGGAATCCACCGAGCCCAATTCCAGCGAGCCCTCGTACGCCGCGTGGGAGCCGGGATTGCTGGCGGCCGGCTACAAGCTGCTCTATTTCGACGGGCTTAACCGGTATTATGCGGCGGATGAGAAGCTTTCGCAGCTTGCGCCGGCCTTTTCCAGTCCGCCCAACGTGTTCGACGACTATGTGAGTGCTGCCGGAATCCGCAAGGCGGTCACGCTGCAGAAAACCGGATTGCGCATCGCGGCCCTTCCGGATCTGGCGGCCGAAAGGCGTGCGGCCGCGCACCGGCTGGAGCATGCCTCCGCCGTGAAGCAAGGCGCGGAGCAGCGGGCGGATGCACTCGATGTCGCCCTGCGGGAGGCGATCGCGGCCCGCAAGCACGCCGAACTGCGCGCGCTCGAAGCCGAGCGGGAGGCCCGGCTCGCCGAGGCGGACGCGGAGCGCATCCTGAACGAGGCGATGACCGGACGCATCGGGGACCGGATCCTGCCCGACGC
>CAXTCT010000452.1:0-2201 GCA_964242565.1 uncultured Acetobacteraceae bacterium
CGACATCCTGCTCGCACCCTGGGCGCTCGATCCGCATGGCGACCATGAGGCGGTGCAGAAGATGGCGCGCCGCGTGGCCCGGGGCGCGGGGGTCCGGCTGCTGTCCTACCCGGTCTGGGGCTGGCTGATCGCGCCGGACACCGAGATCGCGCCGGATCTGCCGATCGGCGGTTTCCGCCTCGAGATCGGCCGGCACCTGGAGGCCAAGCGGCGGGCGATCCGGCTGCATGCCTCGCAATATTCCGGCCTGATCACCGATGATCCGCAAGGCTTTCGCCTGCCCGAAGCCTTGCTCGGGGTGTTCGAGCAGCCGTACGAGACCTTCCTGGAGACGCCGCTTTGAGCGGAGAGAGTCCATTGAGCGGAGAGAGTTGGGGTGCGGACATATTCGACCAGCTCTACGCGCGCGATCCCGACCCCTGGCGGTTCGAGACCAGCCCCTACGAGCAGGCCAAATACGCCGACACGCTGGCGCAGCTCGGGGACCGCCGGTTCGCCAGCGGACTCGAACTGGGCTGCTCGATCGGCGTGCTGAGCCGCAGGCTCGCCGAGCGCTGCGACCGCCTGCTGTGCCTGGATCTCGCCGAGGCCGCACTCGAACGGGCCCGCCTGCGCCTGAGCGGGCTCGATCACGTCAGCGTCCGCCGGGCCACCCTGCCCGCGGACTGGCCGGAAGGCCGGTTCGATCTCGTGCTGATCTCCGAGATGCTGTATTTCCTGTCGCCGGACGACATCGCGCGGCTGGCGCGGCGTTGCGTCGCGGCGGCCCGGCCCGGTTGCCTGGTCCTGCTGGTGAACTGGACCGGCGCCACCAACACGCCCAGCACCGGCGAGCAAGCCGCCGACCTGTTCATCCAAGCTTGCCATGGCATGGGCGCCGGCAAGCCACAGCGCCGGGAAGGCTACCGGCTGGACCGGCTGACCCTCGGGGCCGCCTCACCGGCCTGATCCGATCTCGACCGTCGCGGTCATTCCGGCAACCAGCACGATCCCTGGCGGGACGCTGTCGATATGGATGCGCACCGGTATGCGCTGGGCGAGGCGGACCCAGGTATAGACCGGGTTGACCGAGGGCAGGCCCTGGATGGAAGGCGTCGCATTGGCGTCGCTGATGCCCAGCGTGATGCTCTGGACATGGCCGGTCACGGGCCGCCGGTAGCCCATAAGCCATGCCTCCGCGCGGTCGCCGACATGGATCGCGCCAAGCTTGGTTTCCTCGAAATAGCCGTCGATCCAGAAGCTGTCGGTGTCGATCAGCTGGATATTGGCGGTGCCCGTGGTCGCGTAGTCGCCGACGCGCATCAGCAGGTTGGTCACCACCCCGTTCACCGTGCTGAGCACCCGCGTGCGCTGCAGGTTGATCTTCGCCTGCGCGAGCTGGGCCATGGCGCCGGCATAGTTGGCGGTGGCCTGCTCGGCGGTGGTGCCGTATTGCTGCTTCTCCTCGACCGAGGTGCTGAGCGTGGTCAGGTCATTGCGACGCTGCGCATTGGCGATGGCGAAATGCATGTCCGCCTTGCGCATCTGCACCGTCGCGTCGGCCGAGGCCAGGGCGATCTGGTAGTCCACCGGATCGATGACATAAAGCAGGTCGCCCTTGTGGACGACCTGGTTGTCATGGACATGCACCTCGACGATCTGTCCGCCGATCTGTGGCGCGATGTCGGCCACCTGCACCCGCACATCGCCGTCGCGGGTCCATGGCTCCTGCGTATAATAGCGCCAGAGCGACGCCCCGACGACGAGGGCGACCGCCACCAGGCACAAGGTCGCCGTGATCCGCATCCACTGCCTGGCCCGTCCGAACAATCCAGTCGCCTCCCTACAACAGCACGATCAGGGCGAAGATGCAGACCAGCAGGGCGAGTTCCGCCAGTGGCGGGTTCCAGACGATGCGCTGGAAGCCGAGCCGGCCAAGCAAGGGGCGCAGGACCAGCAGGATCACGAAGGCCAGAACCCCCTGCATTACCGCACTCGAGACCAGCACGCCGCCGATATCGACCACATGACGCCGGATCATGGCCCGACGCCGCTCCTCGGCTTCGCCCTGATGCCGGTCAGGCGCATCATCGGCGCGTTCGCCTCGATCAGCATCGCCGCCCCATAAAGGCCGGAGGCGGCGCGCAAGGCGATGCCACGCGCCGCCGGCTCGACATGGCGCGCCACGGCAAGCAGGGCGGCGGCGGTGCTGCGCATCGCCC
>CAXTCT010000453.1:0-2195 GCA_964242565.1 uncultured Acetobacteraceae bacterium
TGGCGTCATCGTCAAGCGCGCGGCCGCTGAACAAGGCGCCTGCCTCGCGCCAGGCGGCGTCCGGCACGTCCATCCGGCCGCTCGTGCGAAAGCCGGTCATGATCCGGCCGCAGGCGGCGGCGTCGCGTCCAAGCAGCTCGAACAGCAGCCGCTCGAAATTCGAGCTGACCCCGATATCCATCGACGGCGACAGGCTCGGCACCACCTCGCGCAGGCTCATGTCGTTGCCGGCCAGGAAGCGGGTGAGGATGTCGTTGCGATTGGCGCCGATGCACAGCCGCGCCACCGGCAGGCCCATCCGGCGCGCCGCCCAGGCTGCCAGCACATTGCCGAAATTCCCGGTCGGCACCGCGAACGAGACCGCGCGGTCGGGGGCGCCGAGGGCCAGGGCGGAGGCCACATAATACGGGATCTGGGCGGCGACCCTGGCCCAGTTGATCGAGTTGACCGCCGACAGGCGCATGTCGTCGCGGAACGGGGCATCGGCGAACATCGCCTTCACCAGGTCCTGGCAGTCGTCGAAGCTGCCTCGCACGGCGAGATTGGCGATGTTCGGCGACAGCACGGTGGTCATCTGGCGGCGCTGCACCTCGCTCGTGCGCCCGAGCGGATGCAGGATCACCACCTCCAGCCGCTGCCGGTCGCGGCAGGCCTCGATCGCCGCCGATCCGGTGTCGCCGGAGGTGGCGCCGATGATGGTGACGCGCCGGTCCTGCCCGGTCAGCACATGGTCGAACAGCCGCCCGAGCAGCTGCATCGCCATGTCCTTGAAGGCGAGCGTCGGCCCATGGAACAATTCCTGGACGAATAAGTCCCGGTCGAGCTGGACCAGGGGCACGATGGCGGGATGGCCGAAGCCGCGATAGGCCGCGACGCAAAGCCGCTCCAGCGTGGGTTCGTCGATCGAGCCCGCGGTGAAGGGGGCCAGGATGCGCGCGGCCAGGATCGGATAAGGCAGGCCGCGCAGGGCCCGCCAGTCGTCCGGGCCGAAGACCGGCCAGGTTTCGGGCATGTACAGGCCGCCATCCTCTGCCAGCCCGGCCAGCAGCACGCCGGCGAAGTCGCGGATCGGGGCGGCGCCCCTGGTGGAGATATAGCGCATCCCGCCGATCATAGACCGGCCGCGGACAGGTGGCTATCGCCGCACGGCGGCAACAGGGGCCGGGAGCAGATGCAGCTCGAACAGCTCGATGGGAAACCGGACCTGTGACTTGCCGTGATGGAACATGGCCGCGCGGTCGAGCTGCGGCACCGGCAGGGTGAGGATGCCGTCCCGCAGGAAGGGTGCCGCGGCCCAGTGCAGGCGGGGGTCGCGGATGACGGTGGTCAGCACGCGGCCCGGGGTCAGGCTGAGCACGCTGTCATTTTCGACATCGTCGAGAAAAAGCGTGCCGTCTGGGCCGATCGCGGTGCCGCCGAGGGCAGGGGTGTCATACCAGAACTCGACCCCGGCCGAGACCACCGGCGGGCTGGCGGCGGGGTCGTCGAGCGTTGCTGTCGGCAGGCGGAACATCGGCCCCGGCAGCGGCTGGTAGTAGAGATACCGGCCGTCCGGGCTGACCTCGAGCCGCCCCGAACTGAGCATCGCCGGCTTGTTGTCCGGCCCCCTGAGCATCTCGCCATCGACCACCACCGGCCGTTGCGCGGTGATCGTGGGATCATGGTCGAGCAGGCGGCGGGCGGTGCCGCCGGCAAGATCCAGCACGATCAGCGCGGGCGCCCCGGCATCGGTGACATAGGCCCGCGCGCCGTTGAAGCGGACATCGCCGATCAGGCTTTTCGGACGCAGCACGTCCGGCGGCAGGATGTAGACCCGTGTCACCGTGTTGCTGGCGAGATCGATCCGTACCAGCTTGGCCGCCCCCGGCAGGGCGGCGCGGCCTGGTCCCGGAGAGCCGCCATCGACGGCCCAGAGGCTGTTGTCGGGGGCCAGATGGATCGCGTTCAGTCCGATGAAGGCCTGGCCCGGATCGGTCTTGGCGTCGGCCGCGGTCGGCTCGTTCCAGGCGCCACCCGGATAGGGTGTCAGGCCGCCATGGCTGTCGATGGTCGCGAGAGCCGGCTCGGTATTGCCGGCGAGCCGCGGCATCACCACGAAGACACGCCCGTCCGGCGCCACCACGACCCCGTTCCAGACCTGCCTGTCGGAATGGGCCACGCTCGCCAGCCGGTCGGCGGGCAGGACCGGCTGCGGC
>CAXTCT010000454.1:0-2182 GCA_964242565.1 uncultured Acetobacteraceae bacterium
TCACCTTGGCGTAGTTGAGCGCGTAGCGAAGCATCAGCGCACGCATGTCGGCGCCGAACCGGCCCATCTCGAGCGAGAACATCGACTGGCCGGCCACATCCAGGGTCAGCCGTTGCAGCACTGAGATCATGTCGACCGGGGCGCCGACACGGCGGTCGAGCTCGCCCTCGACGGTGTCGATGACCCGCAGCATGTGCCGGATCAGGATCGGCATCACCCGTGGCGCCAGGCTCGGCGCGATCACCCGGCGCTGATGGCGCCAGCTTTCGCCCTCGGCCAGGAACAGGCCCTGTCCGAGGATCGGACGCAGCACGCGCCGGGTCGGCTCGTTGCGCCGGTAATTCTCGTGGTTGCCGAGCAGGACGTGCCGGATCGCCACCGGGTCGTTCAGCATCAACTGGCCGCGGCCCAGGAAACGCCCCGGCAGGATCTCCTGCTCATAGGCCTCCGGACCCCAGAGCTCGAGCGGATTGCGCCGCAGCACCAGGAAGGCTTCGAGTTGCGACCGCCGCCCGATCCGGAGCGGAGGCGCGGGCAGATGGGTATCGGGCTGAGCAAGCATCCAGGGAAGTTGGGGCGGCAGGCCGGGTTACACCAGCCCCCTTCGCATCAGGGCCGCTCCCGCATCAGGGCGAAACGAGCTGCGCCTGCTGCGGGGCCGCATAGGCCTGTGCCAGAACATGCACAGTCGGATCGAACACCCGCGTGAAGGATGAGGGATGGATGCCCATCCACAGGGTGATCAGCGCCAGCGGCACCAGCACCATGGCTTCCTGCGCGGTGAGGTCGCGCAACGCGGCGACCACGCTGCCGGCGGCGCCGAACATCACGCGCCGGTATAGCACGAGCATGTAGACCGCCCCCAGGATCATGCTCATGCCGGACAGCAGGGCGACCCAGAAGCCGACCTGGATCGCGCCGATCATCACCAGCAGCTCACCGACAAAGGCGCCGGTGCCGGGCAGCCCGATATTGGCCATCGCGAACAGCATCATCAGCGCCGCGAGCACGGGCATCCGGTGCGCCACACCGCCGAAGCCGCCGATCTGCTGGGTGCCCATGCGCGCCGACAGCATGCCGACGATCAGGAACAGCCCGGCGATGATGATGCCGTGGCTGAGCATCTGGAACACCGCGCCGCTGACGCCGGCATTGTTCAGCGTGAACAGGCCGACCAGGATCAGCCCCATGTGCGAGAAGGACGAATAGGCGATCATCCGCTTCATGTCGGTCTGCGCCAGGGCGACGATCGCGGCATAGATCACCGCGATGATGCCAAGGGCGATCATCCAGGGGGCGGCGCGCTGGGCGGCGTCCGGCAGCATCGAGATCGCAAAGCGCAGGAAGCCGTACGCGCCGGCCTTGGACAGCACGCCCGAGATCAGCACGGCGGCCGGCGCCGGCGCCTCGGTATAGGCGTCCGGCATCCAGCCATGCAGCGGGAACAAGGGGAGCTTGACCCCGAATGCCAGCGCGAAGGCCACGAACATCCACATCTGCGTCGCGGGGGCGAAATGCGTGCGCAGCAGCACCGGGATGTCGGTGGTGCCGGCGATGTGCCACATCGCCAGCAGGGCGATCAGCATGAACAGCGAGCCGCCGAAGGTGAACAGGAAGAATTTGAGCGAGGCGGCGACCCGCTTCTCGCCGCCCCAGATGCCGATCAGCAGGCTGGCCGGGATCAGCGTCGCCTCGAAGAACACGTAGAACACGACGAAGTCCAGCGCCGAGAACAGCCCGATCAGCGTGGTCTCGAGCAGCAGGATGGTCAGCATGTAGTCGCGCATGCGCGTGCCGATCTGCCGCCACGACGCCAGGATCGCGAGCGGCGTCAGGCTGGTCGCCAGCAGCACGAACAGCAGGCTGATGCCGTCCAGCCCGAGATGGTAGGAGACCCCGAAGCCGGGCATCCAGTCCGCCCGCTCCTCGAACTGGAAGCCCCCGGACCGCGGCTCGAAGCCGACCCAGAGCCCGACCGAAAGGGCGAACACCACCAGGCTGGTCCATAGCGCGATCCAGCGCGCATTGCGCTGCGTGGCCTCGTCGGCGCCGCGCATCAGCAGCAGCACGAGGCAGCCCAGCAGGGGCAGGAAGGTGACCAGGGAAAGCAGCGGGAGATGCACGCGGGCCTCGATCATCCGTGGGGCTGGCCCCCATGCTACCGGGTTCAGGCGCGTCCGAA
>CAXTCT010000455.1:0-2180 GCA_964242565.1 uncultured Acetobacteraceae bacterium
CGAACTCGTCACCGCTGCCCGAGCGTGGCACGCGGCGGGTGAGGTCACCGGCCGCGATCGCCGACGCGGTGCGCGCGATGTCGCGGACCATGCGCCGGAACAGCCCGCGCAGCACGAAGCCGCCGCTGGTGCCAAGCACGAGGACCATCACCAGGGTCCATAGCATGGTGTCGGTCATCAGCCGCTTGAGCACGATGCGCGCCCGTACGTCGCGGCCGACCAGCAGGCGGAAGCCCCCCGGCAGGCTGAAGGCATGCACCTCGGCAATGCCCCGGGTGCCGGCGCGCGCGATCGGAAGCTGGTACCACAGATCCACCTGTGTCACGGCCGCCGGCCAGCTGCGCAGGTTGCCGGCAACGCGGGTATTATGCTGGTCGACGATCAGATAGATCGCATCGCCGTCGACATTCTGCTCCAGCCGGTCCTGGATGGTCATCGCCAGCGCCGGCAGCCCGCCCTCCTGCCAGCGTTCGGACAGCTCCTGGGCATTGGAATTGATCGCCGCCTCGACCTGGCGCTCCAGCAGCCCGATGGTCTCCCACCAGATGAAGGACAGGAAGATCGCCGCGCTGAGGGCAAACAGGGCGGCATGCACGATGGCCAGCCTCAGGCTGGCCGAACGCAGCGTGCGCCTGGATACAAGGCCGAGGCGCATGGCTCAGGCCCGTTGGATCATTCCGGCCTCAGCATGTAACCGGCGTTGCGTATGGTGTGGATCAGCGGGGTCGGGAAGGGCTTGTCGATCTTGTGCCGGAGCCGCGAGACATGCACGTCGATCACATTGGTTTGGGGATCAAAATGATAATCCCACACGCTTTCGAGCAGCATCGTGCGGGTGACAACCTGGCCGGCATGCCGCATCAGATATTCCAGCAGACGGAACTCGCGCGGCTGCAGCTCGATCTTCTGGCCGTCGCGCTTGACCACGCGCGAGAGCAGGTCCATCTCCAGGTCCGACACCACCAGCTTGGTCTGCGGGCCGCCCTCGCCGCGCCCGCGCCGGAACAGCGCCTCGACACGGGCCAGCAGCTCGGAGAAAGCGAACGGCTTGGTGAGGTAGTCGTCGCTTCCGGCCTTAAGCCCCGCCACCCGCTCATCGACATTGGCCAGCGCGGACAGCAGCAGCACAGGCGTTGCGTTGTTCTGCGCGCGCAGGGTTTCCAGCAGCCGCAGCCCGTCGATGCCGCCCGGCAGCATCCGGTCCAGGATGATGCAATCGAAGCTTTCGCTGACGGCCAGGAAAAGACCTTCCTTGCCGGTGTCGGCCTGCTCGACCACGTGACCGGCTTCCTTCAGCCCCTTGGCGACGAAGCCCCGCACGGTGGGGTCGTCCTCGACCAGCAGGATGCGCACGGTTAGCCCCTCTCGCGTTTGATGACGTCCTCTGCTGTCGGACATAGGCCAAAAACGCCCGACGGGAAATCACCCGGCCGTCCGCGCCGGCCGGCATCAGCAGACTAGCCGGCATTGTCCGCAGGCCGGTGTCCGACCACGATCGGCACCTCGATGATGTGGCCGTTGCGGTGAACCGACAGCCGGATCGAGCTGCCTGGCGCGGTGCCGGCGATCAGGCGGAGCAGGCTGCGGGCGCTGTCGACCTTGTCGCCGTTGACACTGTCGACCTCGTCGCCGGGCTTCAGGCCGGCGCGCTGGGCGGGGCCGGCCTGGTCGATGGCGACGATGGCCACGCCGGACGCCTGATCCGCCCGGATCTGGGTGACCGGAGCCGTGTCCGGGTCCGGCTGGTCCTCCAGCGTCACCCCCAGCCAGCCCCGGTCGATATGCCCCTTGGCCCGCAGCTGCGTCACGATCGGAGCCACGATCTCCGAGGGAATGCCGAACCCGATCCCCACCGAGCCGCCCGTCGGCGAGACGATGGCGGTGTTCAGCGCCACCACCTGGCCGCTCATGTTGAAGGACGGACCGCCGGAATTGCCCGGGTTGATCGGCGCGTCGAGCTGCAGGAAATCGTCGAACGGCCCCGCGCCGATATCCCGCGAGCGCGCCGACACGATGCCGGCGGTGACCGACGAGCCGAGCCCGAACGGGTTGCCCGCGGCCAGGATCCAGTCGCCCACCTCGCCCCGGTGACTGTCGCCCCAGGCCCCGCAGGCCAGCGGGCGGGCGGCTTTCACCGCGATCACCCCGATGTCGGTGAGCTCGGCGGCCCCCACCAGCCC
>CAXTCT010000456.1:0-2172 GCA_964242565.1 uncultured Acetobacteraceae bacterium
CGCGCGCGCCATGCCGGCCGGGCTCGGCTTCGGGCGCCTGGCGACTGTCCGCCGGGTTTCGGTCTGGGCCGGAACCCGCCATCTGGCCGATTGGGCCATCGGGCCGACGCTTTCCACCTTCGAGGTCGTGCTGCCGCAAGCCGTCATCCAGCAGCGGGATTTCGTCATGATCGGGCTGCGCACCGGAGCGCCATCGAGCCTGCTGGACCAGGGCAGGGGAACAGACCCCAGACGCTTCGGCATCTGGCTGGAATCGGTCCGCTTCGATCCGGCTGTCTGAACGCTTCGGGTTCGAGGCAAGGCGCCCCTTGCGACAGCCCTCCCTCCCGGCCAAATCAAGCCGATGCACATCCCGCCCCTTCTCGCCCTCCTGCTGGGCGCATCCCTGGCCGAAACCATTCTCTCGCTGTGGCTGTCGGCCCGCCAGATCCGGCATGTGCGGGACCATCGGGAACATGTCCCCGCCGATTTCATGCAGGCGGTCAGCCAGCCCGAGCATCGCAAGGCGGCGGACTATACGGTGGCGCGCGAGCAGGTGGCGATGCTGCGCTCGGTGTGGCAATGGGCGATCGGCGCGGCGTGGCTGCTGGGCGGGTTCGACCTGCTCTATGGCATCCTGGCCGCGGCGATGCCGCCGACGCCGGGCCGCAGCGTCGCCTTCGTGCTGGCGGCCCTGGCGATCGGGACGGTTCTGTCGCTGCCCTTCTCCCTCTACGGCACCTTCGTCATCGAGCAGAAATTCGGCTTCAACCGGACCAGCCCGGCCCTGTTCGTCCGTGACCGGCTGAAAGGCTGGGCGCTGTCGCTGGTGGTTGCGACGCCGCTGCTGCTGGGCTGTTTCTGGCTGATGCGCCACGCCAGCGGCGCCTGGTGGCTCTATGTCTGGATGGGGCTGGTCGTGATCACGCTGGCAGCACCCGCGGTCTATGTCCGTCTGGTGGCGCCGAGATTCAACCGCTTCACGCCGCTGCCGGAGGGCGAACTCAAGAGCGGCATCATGGCGCTGATGCAATCCTGCGGCTTCCGCGCCTCGGCCCTGTTCACCATGGACGCCTCGAAGCGTTCGGCGCATGGCAACGCCTTCTTCATCGGGTTCGGACGCACCAAGCGGATCGTGCTGTTCGACACGCTGGTCGAAGGCAGCCCGCTGGACGAGATCCGCTCGATCATCGCCCATGAACTCGGACATTTCCGCCATCGGCATGTGCTGTTCGGGATGCTGCGCTCGCTGCTGATCCTGTTCTTCGTGCTGGCCGGTTTCGGCTGGCTGGCCAGGCAGCCTTGGCTGCTGCCCTCCCTCGGCTTCCACCATGCCGACAACGCCTTGTCCCTGGCCGCCTGCGTGCTGTGCTGGTCGCTGGTCGGTCCGTTCGGGGCGCTGCTGGGCAACTGGATATCGCGGCGGCACGAGTTCCAGGCCGACGAATTCGCCCGCAGCCGGACCGGCGCGGAGCCGATGATCTCGGCCCTGGTGCGGCTGAGCCGCGAGAACGCCAGCACGCTGACGCCGGACCCGCTCTACGCGCTCTATCACTACTCCCATCCGCCGGTGCCGGTGCGCGTGGCCCGGATCCGGGAGGAGCAGTTGCAGAGCTATGACCGAAACTGCGTGATGGCGGATTGAGAGAGGCGGCGCGGCCGTTATCGCCTGGTCAGGACCATCGGCGGCACGCCCTCGGGCCGAAGCGGAAACGGCATCGACTGGCCGGGCCTCGCATGGGCGAACATCCTGGCCCGTCCCACGAAACCGGTCGGGGGCGAGGTCGCGAGCCGGGTGGCGAAATGCAGGTCGCCCGGTATGGCCACGAGGATCAACGCGATCAGGCCATGGGCGATGCCCCTGATGACGATCCGGCGGCTGGCGGCCAGGGTGAACAGCACGCCGATCCAGGCCAGCATCGGCAGCAGATAATAGCGGTCGCCGACATCCGGCGTCGCGAACAACTGCCAGGCGGGCATCGCCGATCCGGTGGCGGGCCGCAGCAATCCGGCCGAGAACACCAGGGCCGCATAAAGCGTGAATTGCCGGAGCAGCGATCCGCCGACGAACAGCGCGATCCCGGCGAGCAGGGCGGCGGCGGCGCTGACCAGAAGCGGGATCGCATTGTCCCGCCAGAGCGGGGTGTGGATGAACCCGCCCATCGCGTGCCGCCCCGCCTCGGTCCCGAGGAC
>CAXTCT010000457.1:0-2165 GCA_964242565.1 uncultured Acetobacteraceae bacterium
TAAAGGCGCCGCCAACATATCCCTTCCTCAGCCTATTCTACTTTCAATGAACAACCAGACAACCTAGTCACATCGTCTGGTGAGCGGCTTTTACGAGCAGTTCCGCCCCATGTCAACGAGATGACAGCCTGGGGAGCGAGATCCCAGGCTGTCATGCGCCCGGCGCATGAATTGCACGGCTTAGCCGAGGTCGTGGCGGCCATTCAGCATCAGGCCGTCCCGGTCGGCGCTGACCTTGATGACCTCGTTGTCATGTACCGTGCCTTCCAGGATCAGCCCGGCCAGTGGGTTTTGCAGGCTGCGCTGGATGACGCGCTTGAGCGGCCGCGCTCCATACACTGAGTCGTAGCCGGCCTCCGCCAGCCAGCCGAGTGCGGCCTCGTCGAGATCGAGGGCGATCTTGCGGTCGGCCAGCAACGCCCGAAGCCGGGCCAACTGGATTTCCACGATTGCCGCCATGTCCGCCTTCTGCAGCCGGCGGAACAGGATGATCTCGTCCAGCCGGTTGAGGAACTCGGGCCTGAAATGCTCCCGCACCACCCGCATCACCTGCGCCTGCACCAGCGTCGCCGAATCGCCTTCGGGCTGCTGGGCGAGGATGTCGCTGCCGAGATTGCTGGTCAGCACGATGATGGTGTTGCGAAAATCGACCGTGCGCCCCTGCCCGTCCGTCAGCCGCCCGTCATCGAGTACCTGCAACAGGATGTTGAACACGTCGCCATGCGCCTTCTCGACCTCGTCGAACAGGATCACCTGGAACGGCCGCCGCCGTACCGCCTCGGTCAGCACGCCGCCTTCGTCATAGCCAACATAGCCCGGCGGCGCTCCGATTAGACGTGAAACCGAGTGCTTCTCCATGAACTCGCTCATATCGACACGCAGCAGCGCCTTGTCGTCGTCGAACAGGAATTCGGCGAGCGCCTTGGTCAACTCGGTCTTGCCGACGCCGGTCGGGCCCAGGAACAGGAACGAGCCGATCGGACGGTTCGGGTCCTGCAGCCCGGCCCGCGCCCGCCGCACCGCATGGGCCACCGCCCGCAGCGCATCCTCCTGACCGATGACGCGCCGGCGCAATTCATCCTCCATGCGCACCAGCTTGGCCCGCTCGCCTTCCAGCATCCGATCGACCGGAACTCCGGTCCAGCGCGACACCACGGAGGCAATGCCCTCCTCGGTCACGGCCTCGTTGACCAGATGCACCCCTTCCTGAGCTTCCTCGGTACTGACCGCGATCTCGCTTTCCAGGGCCGGGATGACGCCGTACATCAGCTCGGAAGCGCGGCCGAGATCGCCGCGACGCTGCGCGATCTCGACCTCGGAGCGCGCCTGGTCCAGCCGCTCCTTGAGCTTCTGCAGCGCGCTGACCCGGTCCTTCTCGCCGCGCCAGGTGGCAGTCAACGTATCGGACCGCTCCTCCAGGTCCGCCAGCTCCACCTCCAGCTTGCCCAGCCGCTCGCGGGAGGCGGCATCGTCCTCACGCTTCAGGGCCTCGCGCTCGATCTTGAGCTGGATCAGCCGGCGGTCGAGTTCGTCCAGGGCCTCGGGCTTGCTGTCCACCTGCATGCGCAGCCGGCTGGCAGCCTCGTCGACCAGGTCGATCGCCTTGTCAGGCAGGAACCGGTCGGTGATGTAGCGGTTCGACAAGGTGGCTGCCGCCACCAGCGCGCCATCGGTAATGCGCACGCCATGATGCAGCTCGTATTTCTCCTTGAGACCGCGCAGGATCGAGATCGTGTCCGCCACGGACGGCTCGCCCACGTACACCGACTGGAAGCGCCGGGCCAGTGCGGCGTCCTTCTCGATATACTTGCGATACTCGTCCAGCGTGGTGGCGCCGATGCAGTGCAAGGTGCCGCGCGCGAGTTCCGGCTTGATCAGGTTCGAGGCATCCATCGCGCCGTCGGCACGCCCGGCCCCGACCAATGTGTGCAGCTCGTCGATGAACAGGATGACCTCGCCGTTGGCGGTCTCGATCTCCTTGAGCACCGCCTTCAAACGCTCCTCGAACTCGCCGCGGAATTTCGAACCCGCGATCAGCGCCCCCAGATCGAGCGACATCAGCCGCTTGCCCCTGAGCGCCTCCGGCACGTCGCCATTGACGATGCGCAATGCCAGGCCCTCGACGATGGCGGTCTTGCCGACGCCGGGCTCGCCGATCAGCACCG
>CAXTCT010000458.1:0-2163 GCA_964242565.1 uncultured Acetobacteraceae bacterium
CGCCGAGGGACATCCGCACGGCACCGAGGTCGGCTTCGTCGAGGCGGACCTGCTGGACAAGGAGGCACCCCTGCATATCGCCGAGGCCTGCCTCGCCCGGTTCGGCAGGATCGATGGGCTGGTCAACGCGGCGGGTCTGACCAACCGGGGCTCCCTGGCCGCCGCGTCTCCGGCTTTGTGGGATCTGCTGTTCACCGTCAATGCCAAGGCGCCGAGCTTCCTGATGCAGCATTGCATCGCCGACATGGTCGGGCGCGGCCGCGGCGGGACCATCGTCAACATCCTGTCGATGAACATCCATTGCGGCGCCGACGATGTCGCGATCTACTCCGCCAGCAAGGCGGCGCTGGCGCTGATCACCCGCAATGCCGCCCAGGCCCACCGCTTCGACCGGATCCGGATCAACGGCATCAATGTGGGCTGGACGGATACCGAAGCAGAGCGGGCGCTGCATGCCGGCGCGCTGGCCAAGCCCGCCGGCTGGCTCGCCGGGCAGGGCGCCCTGCAGCCCTTCGGACGGTTGCTGGCTCCCGAGGACGTCGCGCGGCTCGCAATCTTCCTGCTGTCGGACGCAAGCCTGCCGATGACCGGTTCCCTGATCGACCAGGAGCAATGGGTGATCGGCGGCAGCGCGGGACCCGCCGCCGGTTCGGGCGGCATGCGGACGCCGGGCTAGGCCAGCCGGGTGCAGAATCTCACCTTCGGCTCGCCGACCGTCAGGGCGGGCACGCCGTCGCGGAACGGAAAATAATGCGCCGACTGCTTATGCGTCTCGAACCCGGCGCGGTCGTCATAGACCTCGTACAGCACGACCTGGTCGGTGGCACCCTCCGGCTGCACGGCGTCGAATTGCTGGCAGGCGGCCTCGTTGGCGACAGAATCGCCCGCGTCCTGGCGGGCGAGGGCGAGGAAATCGTCGAGACATCCGGGCTTGATGGTGAACTCTGCGATGACCACGAAGGCGGTCCTGGGGTGAGCGGCCATGCTTCTCTCCTGAGCGCCGGCGGTGTCGTGGCGGCGCGCGCATAGCTGAGAAACAGGTGTCGCCCGGTGTCAAGCGGAGGAGTTGCGCCGTGATTGCGGCGGGCCGCCTTCCTAGAGATCGAGCTCGATCATCACCGGCACATGATCCGACGGCGTCGGCCAGTCCCGTGCCTCCTCGAGGATGGTCAGGCCACGCAGCGAGGCGACCAGGTCGGCACTCACCCAGACATGGTCGAGCCGGCGGCCACGGTTGGACAGCCGCCAGTCGCGGTTGCGATACGACCACCACGTAAACAGCTTGCGGTCGCTCGGCACGAAATGCCGCATCGCATCGGCGAAGCCGGCGGCCATCCAGGCGGCCATGCGCTCCACCTCGGGCGGCGTGTGCGAAACGACGTCGAGCAGCTGCTTGTGGCTCCAGACATCGTGTTCCAGCGGCGCGATGTTGAGGTCGCCGACCAGGACGCTTCGTCGCGGCGGGTTCCGCTCGAAATGCCTCGTTGCCTCTTCGACGAAGGCGAGCTTGTGGGCGAATTTGGCATTCGCCTCGGGATCGGGGATGTCGCCCCCGGCTGGCACATAGAAGTCATGCAGCGCCACCGGCCCGGTCGGGGCATCCAGCGTGACCGCGAGATGGCGGCGGTCGTTCTTGAGGCACCAGTCGGGGGTCTCGTGGTCGATCCGGATCGGCAGGCGGGAGAAGATCGCAACCCCGTTGTAGGATTTCATGCCGCGCCGCGCGACATGGGCATAGCCCAGCGACGGGCCGGCGGCCTCGGGGAACAGGGCGTCCTCCACCTTGGTTTCCTGCAGGCAGATGACGTCCGGCGACAGCCTCGTGACCAGCCGTTCGAGCAAGCCGAGGCGGAAGCGGAGCGAGTTGATGTTCCAGGTGACGATGCGCATGGTCGAGCGGTTCGCGTAATCCGGTGCCGTTGGCAAGATCCTCTTGCGGAACCGCACCCGGTGTCGTTGCCTTGCGCCCGACATGACCGATCCCACAGAGCTGCATCATTCGATTCTCACCCTCGACAGCCATATCGACATCCCCTGGCCGGGTGCCGCGGACGACGATCCCTTCACCGACACGCCCAGGCGCCGGGTGGACCTGCCCAAGATGCGGCGCGGCGGGATGCGGGCCGGCTGCTTCGCCGCCTATGTGCCGCAGGGCCCTCGCGA
>CAXTCT010000459.1:0-2145 GCA_964242565.1 uncultured Acetobacteraceae bacterium
CCGTCGCCGCCCCGTGCGTCGCGGCCGGGTCGCCCCCCCCGCGCAGCACCGAGGCCGGTGTCGCGCGCGAAAGGGCGAACACGGCCGGACGCAGCACCCCGCCGTCACGACGCTCCGAACGCGCCCGGGCATAGAGCAGGGTCTGGATGCCATGCGCGCGCGGGATTTCGACGTCGGCGAGGCCGTCATCGCCGATATGCAGGATCGGGCCGTGACCCGCCCGATCGCGGATCACCTGCCATTGCCGGCCGGTCGCCTTGGTGGCTCCGGTCTCGGAGGACACATGCAGCGCCTGCCACCCCTCATACCCGGCGCGCGCGAGGAAACCGGCGATCGCCTCGGCGGGGAGATACATGTCCGACACGAACAGATACGGCTTGCCGGCCGCGCGCAGCCTGCGGGTGAGTTCGAGGATGTCCGGAACCGCGACCAGGAGCGATTGCTCGACCGCAAGCTCGGTGTCGCGGGCCAGCTCCAGATGGTCGGCCAGGGCGGGCAGCCGCAGGCCAAGCAACGCCAGGATGGCGGCGAGATCGATCTCCTCGACCCCGGTGCCGCCTGCGCTCAGCAGGCGTGCCTCGCGTTCGGCATCCTCGCGGGCCTGGGCATAGCCTCTGGCCGCGGGTCCGAGCCGTTCCACCAGGCGAGCCTCGATCTCGGCAAAGGCATCGGCCGGGCTGTCGAGCAGGCGCGTCAGCGCCGTGTCGAACACGTCGAGCGAGACGAGCCCGACGGTGTTCGCGATCGCCATAGCCTGGCCGAGAAAAATCTCGTCGAGCCGCCACCCCGCGAGCGCGTCCGGCACGTCCAGCAAATCCCGAGACCCCACGAAACAGTCCGCCATGGCTGGTTGGTCGCGCCTGCGCCCGTATCGCGTCAAGGGCGGAAACGATCCCGCACGCGCCGGCCCGCACGCGCCGGCCCGCACGCGCCGGCGGCAGGCCTACCGCCGCGCCAATGCCGCCACCAGATCGGCGCCGCTCAGAACAAAGCCGAAGCATTGCCGTATGTTGTAGAGGGTAGCCTGGGTGCAGAATTCCGGCGAGGTGGTCGCCGCGCAATCCTCGAGCAGCAGGCAGTCATAGCCGAGAAAATTGGCATCCTGCAGCGTCGCCATCACGCACTGGTCCAGATTGACTCCGGCGAACAGCACGGTGCGCACCCCGAGATTGCGCAGGATGCTGTCCAGCGCCGTGTCCCAGAACCCGGACATGCGGTATTTCGCGAGATGGATGTCGGACGGCTCGGCCCGCAGCCCGTCCACCACGGCGGCACTCCAGCTGCCGAGTTCGAGCACTTTGGCGCCATGGCCGGGCAGCGGATCGCCCAGCCCGACCCCCTCGCCGCTCGGGTTGTAGACATGCAGCAGGGCCGGACTGAGATTGAGGCGGTCCGGGCGGTTGCCCCAGTTCAACCAGATGATCGGCACCCTTTCCGCACGCAGGGCCGGCAGCAGGGCCGCGAGAGCGGCGATCGGCGCTCGCGCCGGCGTGACATCGACACCGATGTGGGCGAGCCAGCCATCGGGGTGGCAGAAATCATTCTGCATGTCGATCACCAGCATCGCGCTGCGCGCCAGGTCGAAACGGACCGGTTTCGGCGTCGCCTCCAGAGCCACCGGACGCGCCGGCACCGGCCTGCGGACCATGTCGGTTTCGGCCGCCGTCACCTGCCATTGGTTGCCCGGCGCCGTGCCGAGCGGGTTCACGACCCGCCCAGCACGGCGCGATCCTCGTCATCGAGCTGCATCGGGATGCCGCCCCGGATCAGCTCGGCGAACCCCTCGTTCGGGACCATGATCGTCAGGGTGTAGAGCTTCCCGGTTCCGGTATTCTCCACCACATGCTCCGCTCCCGGCCGCAGCAGCAGGGCCGAGCCGCGCGCCAGGGCCACGCTCGCGCCGCCGCAGCGCGCCACGCCCTCGCCGTGCAACACGTAGAACATCTCGTGCGCCCGGCTATGCATGTTGGGCGGCGTGGCGCCGCCGACGGTGAAGATCTCGACCACGGCGACCGTCTCGAAGCCCTCGCCTTCCTGGTCGAACAGCAGCACGAAATAATTGGTGTCGTCCGGCCCGATCCTGAAGGCGGGGGCCTGCAACGCGGTCTTGAGGCAGATCGGCGAGAGCATGATCGGTTTCCGTCC
>CAXTCT010000460.1:0-2144 GCA_964242565.1 uncultured Acetobacteraceae bacterium
GACAGGGGGGCGCGCCGCGCGATACGGGTCTGCGACCTGGCCGAGCCCGACACGCTCGACTGGAAGCTCGACGAGGTGCTGCTGCATCACAACACGCTGCTCCAGGGCCTCGGCGCGCCGACCTTTGGGAAGGCGCAGCTGATGGACTGGCTCACCGGGATGGCGCCGCGGATCCTGCCCTATGCCGACGCCGTCTGGGAGTTGCTCGACGAGGCCAGGCGTGGAGGCCGGCGCATCCTGTTCGAGGGGGCGCAGGCGGTGATGCTCGATGTCGATCACGGCACCTACCCGTACGTGACCAGCAGCAACACGGTCGCCGCCAACGCCGCCACCGGCAGCGGGGTGGGCGCGTCCTCGGTCGGCTTCGTGCTCGGCATCGCCAAGGCCTATTCCACCCGTGTCGGCGCGGGGCCCTTCCCGACCGAATTGTTCGACGAGACCGGGCAGCTGCTCGGACAGCGCGGCCACGAGTTCGGCACCGTCACCGGGCGCCCGCGCCGTTGCGGCTGGTTCGACGCGGGACTGGTGCGCCGCGCGGTGCGTGTCGGCGGCATCAACGGCCTGGCCCTGACCAAGCTCGACGTGCTCGACGGCTTCAGCGAGATACGCATCTGCACCGGCTACACGCTCGACGGCGCCCGGGTGCGCCATCTGCCGGCGGCACCGGGCGCGCAGTCGCGCATACAGCCGGTGTTCGAGATTTTCGAAGGCTGGAAGCAGACCACGCGCGGCGCCCGCTCCTGGGGCGCGCTGCCGGCGCAGGCGATCAAGTATGTCCGGCGCATCGAGGAGCTGGTCGAGGCGCCGGTGACGTTGCTGTCGACCAGCCCGGAGCGCGACGACACCATCCTGGTCCGCGACCCGTTCGAGCGTTGAGAGGTCCCGCAATGGCTGAAACCGGCATTCATCGTCCGACCGAGGGGCGCCTGGTGATCGGCACAAGGCGCTATTCCTCCTGGTCGCTGCGCGGCTGGCTGGTGGTGCGTCTGGCCGGCCTGGACGTGACCGAGGAACTGATCCCGATCGCCGGCGGATCGACCGAGGCGATACGCACCGCGACGCCGGCCGGACTGGTGCCCTATCTCGAGCATCGCGGTGCCAGGGTATGGGAGAGCCTGGCGATCGGCGAGTATTGCGCCGAGCTGCGGCCCGGCCTGTGGCCGGCGGAGCGGGTGGCCCGTGCCCGGGCGCGCAGCCTGGCCGCCGAGATGCATTCCGGGTTCCGGGCGCTGCGCATCGCCATGCCGATGAATTGCGGCCGGGATCGCCGCCCGCTGGCGGGGGGCATCCCCGCCGATGTCGCCGCCGACATCGCGCGGATCGACGCGATCTGGTCGGACGCGGCCGGACCCTATCTGTTTGGAGAGGATTTCGGCGTCGCCGATGCGATGTTCGCCCCTGTCGTCTCCCGGCTGATCTCCTACGGCGTGACGCTGAGCGAGCGGTCATCGGCCTATCGCGATGCCGTGCGCGCGCATCCGCTGATCGAGCAATGGTATCGCGCCGCCGCGGCGGAACCGGCCGCCTGGCGGCTGGACCGTTACGAAAGCGTCGTCTGAGCATCGCGATCGTCCTGCCGCCGCGGGAGGGTTTCTCGCCGTCGGCGGTCGGCGCGATCGGCCTGCTGGTGCATCGTCTGTCCGGCATGGCCGAGACCGTGGTGGGGGCGCCTTTGTCCGGCGCGCCGTTCGCGGGGCGGAACTTCCTGGCCGCCGAGCCGGTGTTCTGGCCGCCTGCGGGTCCGGGCCGCTATTCCGCTGCCGTGGCACGCGTGCTGCGCCGGCTGCGGCCGAGCCTGATCGAGGTGCATAACCGGCCCGAGATCGCGCTGCGGCTGCGGCGCGAATTTCCCGACGTGCCGATCATCCTGTTCCTGCATAACGATCCTCAGGCCATGCGCCGCACCCGCACGCCTGCCGAGCGGCGAAGGCTGCTCGCGTCGGTGCAGGTCGTATGCGTGTCCGAATTCTTGCGGCGGCGCTTCGTGGAAGGCATTGCCGGCGTAGGCGATGTGGCCATGCTGCCGAACTGCATCGACCTCGCCCGGATGCCTCCCGCCATGCCGACGACGATGCGCAACCCGGTCATCCTGTTCGCCGGGCGCATGGTCGCCGACAAGGGCGCCGACGCTTTCGTCGCCGCCT
>CAXTCT010000461.1:0-2141 GCA_964242565.1 uncultured Acetobacteraceae bacterium
CGCGTCGGCGAGGGCTGCGCGCACGGCCTCGGGGCCACGCTCCACCACCGCGAACGGTATCAGGGCCACCGGGTGGGCGCTCTGCCGGCCGAGCACGCGGACCAGACTGGAGTCGCGCATCGGGTTGAGCGGGTGGTCCTTCATCGCACTCTCATCCAGAGGCATGTCGCCAACGAACAGATGGCCCTGGAACACGGTGCGGTTGTTCTCGGGGAAAGACGGATTGACCAGCACGATACCGCCGCCGGCATTTTCACGCAGGGCGTCCAGAACCGGACCGATATTGCCTGCGTCGGTCGAATCGAAGGTCGAGCAGATCTTGAACAGGATATGCGTGGCCCCCCGCGCGCGCAGCCATTGCTCGGCTTCCAGGGACAGCGCCACTGCCTGCGCCGCCGGGATCGAGCGGCTTTTCAACGAGACGACGACCGCATCCGCCGCCGGCAGATCGAGGCTGTCCCGGGGCACGCCGATGGTCTGCACGGTGCGCAGGCCGTTCAACGACAGCATGCTCGCGAGATCCGAGGCGCCGGTATAATCATCGGCGATGCAGCCCAGCACGATCTTCATGCGCGCGCTCCCTGGCGAGGGCTGGGACGCGCGGCGGCAAAGGGCTTGAACCAGTCCAAGCCCTCGAGCGTCGTCCCGCGCGGGCGATATTCGCAGCCGACGAAGCCGTGGTAGCCAAGACGGTCGAGCTCCTCGAACAGGAACGGCCAGTTCAGCTCTTCGCCGTCCGGCTCGTGGCGGGCCGGAACGCTGGCGACCTGGATATGGCCAATGACCGGCAACAGGCGACGCAAGGCCATGGTCACGTCGCCATGCATGATCTGACGATGATAAAGGTCGAATTGCAGCTTAAGGTTCGGCAGTTCGAGCCTCGTGATGAGCTGTTCGGCGGCCTCGAAGCTGTTGAGGAAATAGCCCGGCATGTCGCGACCGTTGATCGGCTCGAGCACGAGATCGAGATCATGTTGCCGCAACTGGCCGCCACAATATTCCACGGCATCGCGGTAGGCGGTCCTGGCCGCGGGATCGTTCGAAGCGGAGATCCCGGCCATGAGATGCAGCCGCCCGACCTTGGTCGCCATGGCATATTCGATCGCCCGCGAAACGCCGTCCTTCATTTCGCCGGACCGCCCCGGGATGGACGCGACGCCGCGATCGCCGGCAGACCAGTTCCCGGGCGGCATGTTGAACAACGCCACAGTCAGGTTGTTGCGCCGGACCCGCTCGGCCACGGCCTCTGCCGGCGCCTCGTAGGGGAACAGGAATTCGACCGCCTCGAACCCGGCATCGGCGGCGGCGTCGAAGCGGTCGAGAAACTCATGTTCGTTGAACATCATGGTGAGGTTGGCGGCAAACCGGGGCATGGTTCAGATTCCTAAGCTCAGGGTCCGGAGGGGAGCGTCAATCCCGCGATCCGCGCGTAGAGCCGCGCCACCGACGCATCGTCGTCGCGTCCCATCCCGGCCGCGGCGGTCATCAGGTACATCTGCAGCGCCGCGCCCGCGATCGGCACCGGGAACTGCGCCTCGCGGGCCATGTCGATGACGATGCCGAGATCCTTGGTGAAGATGTTGATCGCACTCTTCGGGCTGTAATCGCCATCGAGCACGTGCGGGATGCGGTTCTCGAACATCCAGCTATTGCCGGCGGATTTGGTGATGACCTCATAGACCCGCGCGAGGTCGAGGCCCTGGCGGGAGGCGAACGTGATCGCCTCGCAGGCGGCGGCGATATGCACCCCCGCCAGAAGCTGGTTCACCATCTTGAACGCCGCACCCTGCCCGGGTTCGGGGCCAAGTTCGTAAAGCGTGCCGGTCATCGCATCCAGCGCCGGGCGCGCGCGCTCGAACGCGAGGGCGCTGCCGGAGGCCAGCATGGTCAGGGTGCCGTCGGCCGCGCGTGCGGCGCCGCCGCTCATCGGCGCATCGAGATATAGCCGCCCGGTGGCTTCAAGCCTGGCGGCCAGCGCACGGGCCATATCCGGTGACATCGTCGCCGACGATATGAAGACCGATCCTTCCGGCATGACATCGGCGCACCCTTCCGCGCCGAACAGGATGGCTTCGGTCTGGGACGCGTTCACCACGGCCGCGACCACCGCCTCCGCATCGCGCGCCGCCTCGGCCGGGCTT
>CAXTCT010000462.1:0-2139 GCA_964242565.1 uncultured Acetobacteraceae bacterium
CGCCTCGTCACGTGGCGTCACCGCGGTTTCGGCCGGTGACACCTCGTCCTCGTTCAGGATGCGCCGGATGGAGGCGAGGATGGTGTCCATCGACCCGTCCTCCAAGGACGGCGCTTCCACATCCTCGTTCTGCTTCGGTCTGATCTTCAATCTTCAGTGTCCCAATCTTCAGCGTCCCGAACTTCAGCGTCCGGGCTGCCCCACGGCGTAGTCATCCAACCCGAACAGCCGGTCTTTAACGGCCTTGTAGTAGGCGGTCTCGTCATAGATAGGCACGTTCAGCTTCAAGTCACGTGCGGTCAAGCGCCCGATTGCGGCGGCGACGCTATAGGACGCGGTCACCATGCTGCTCAGGCTCTGGACCAGGGCGAGCTGGGCGGAGAGCAGCGTTTGCTGCTGCTGCAGCACTTCGAGGGTGGTGCTGGTGCCGACGATGGCCTGCCGCTCGACGCCGTCGAGCGCGATGATGTTGGAATGCACCGCGGTCCGGTCGCTTTCGATCGAGGCCCGCAGCGCGATGAGGTTCTCCCAGTTCGACACGGCGCTCTGCAGGGCGGTGCGTCGCTGGACATCGACCTGACGGCGCGAATATTGCTCGCTCTGCCGGGCCTGGCGCACGGCGGCATATTCCGACCCGCCCTGGTAGATCGGGATCTGGAAGTTCAGGATCGCTTCCTTGACGTCGGATTGATACCCCTTATAGCCCTGGTTCACGCCGTGCTGGTACTGCCCCTCGGCGGTGAGCTTCGGCATCAGGGCGGAGACCGCGACATCCATCGCGTCCTTCTGCGACGACTGCGTGAACAGCGCGGCCACGACGTTGGGATTGTTCGAAACGGCCTCGGCCATCACCTCCTGCTCGTTGCGCACCGGCAGGGCCAGAGGCTGCGGCGGGATCAGGTTCGGCGGCGGCGGCATGCCGACCTGCTGCACGTAGGTCGCCTCGGCGGTCTGCAGCTGCCCCTCCGCCTGCTGGCGCTGCGCGCGCGCGGTCGCCAGGGCGGCCTCGGCCTGCGCCACGTCGGTGCGGGTGATCTCGCCGACGCGGAAGCGGTCATTCGTCGCCTGCAGCTGCTCGACCAGCACCTTCTCGTTGTTGGTCTGGATCTGCAGATTCTGCTGGTTCTGGATGACACCGACATAGGCGCTGACGACGTTGGTGAACACGGTCTGCTCGGTGGCGATCAGGTTGGCCCGCTCGGCCATCACCCGGTTGACGGCCTCGTGGGTGAGCGCCGTGGTATGGCCGCCGGCATAGATCGGCTGCGAGATGCTGACCCCGGAAGAATAGCCGGGGCTCGAGACCGGAACGCCGGGGACCAGCGAGCTTTCGGTCGTCAGACCCTGGAAATAGCTCAGCCCGGTGGTGCCGGTGATCGTCGGGCGCCAGCCGGCCAGCGCCGTCGGCACATTCTCGTCGGTCGCGCGCAGGTTGGCCCGTTCGGCCTGCAGCTGCGGGTTGGTCAGATAGGCGGAAGCGAAAGCCTCCTGGAGCGTGTGCGGGATGAAGGTCGGCGATCCGCTGCCGTCGTATTTCTGCGCCCGGGCCGCGCCGCCGGACGCCACCGCACCCGTGCCGCCCAGCAGCAGGGCCGCCAGGCTGAACCGCATTCCGGTATCAACAAACATCCCGTTCCCTTCCGATAGCCCTGGCGCGACGTCCGCGCGCAGGACATTCGGATTGCTCTGCCACAAAACCACCGGCTCCTGCCAGCATTCAGAACTCGAAGCGCGGGGCCGGCGCCAGTTCCGGGATCAGTGCCGTGTTGGCATCGAATTGAGGGCGGCTGCGCAGCCCGTGCGTCGACGCCTCGGCCAGCACCATCTTGCCGACATCCCCCTCGGGCAGCAGCACCGTGGCCAGGCGGCCGCGGTCCGAGAGCTGGCCCGCCAGGGCGGCAGGCAGCGTCCGCACCCCGCCGTCGATGAGGATCAGGTCGTACGGCGCATCAGCCGGCCAGCCCGATGCGAGCGGTCCGGTCTCGAAGCGGACCGTCGGCGCCAGTTCGGCGCAAAGCCCCGCGCCCGCGGCAGCCAGCAGCGGATCCTGTTCGAGCGCGGTCATCCGCAATCCGAGGGCTGCAAGCAGGGCTGCGGAATAGCCGGTGCCGGCGGCCACCACCAGCTCCTGCTCGCCCC
>CAXTCT010000463.1:0-2126 GCA_964242565.1 uncultured Acetobacteraceae bacterium
GTTGCGGGGTGGGGCGGCCGATCAGGAAACCCTGGATCTCCTCGCAGCCATGGGCGTCCAGGAAAGCCAGCTGCTCCTCGGTCTCGACGCCCTCGGCGCAGCTGGTCATGCCGAGCGACTGCACCATCTGCAGCACGCCGCGGGTTATCGCCTCCGCGCGCCGATCCCGTCCGAGCGCGCTGACGAATTGCCGGTCCAGCTTGACCTGGTCGAACGGGTAGGTGCCGAGCAGCCCCAGGCAGGAATAGCCGGTCCCGAAATCATCCAGCGCCAGCCTGACCCCCATGGCGCGCACGCGGGCGAGCTCGCGGCGCACCATGCCGTCCGAGCCGAAAGGCACCCGCTCCGACAGCTCGATCTGGAGCCGTGCCGGTTCCAGGCCGGTCGCGTCGAGCACGCGCCTGAGCAGCGCCGGCAGCCGGTTGTGCGACAGCCACACCGGGGAGATGTTCACCGACACGCCGAGGCCGCGTTCCCAGGACTGCGCCTCGCGGCAGGCGGCGTTCAGCACCCAGCTGTCGATCTGCTCGATCAGCCCGGTCGCCGCGGCGCAAGGAATGAACAGCTCGGGCGAGATGTCGCCATGTCCCGGACGGTTCCAGCGCACCAGGGCCTCGAAGCTCACGACCTGCTCCGTCGCGGTCTCGATCACCGGCAGCCAGTTCAGCGAGAAGCTGCCGGACATCACCGCCAGCTGCAAATCCTGCTCGAGCCCCGCGGCCACCTCGAAATTATGCAGCAAGGCCGGAGCCGAGTGGATGTGCCGTCCGTCGCCTTCCTTCCTGGCCTGGCTGAGGGCCGCCTCGGCACAGCGCAGCAATCCCGCGGTGTCGGTGGCATCTGTCGGGAAGGTGGCGATGCCGGCCGAGGGACGCAGCGGCAGGTCGAGCCCGTCGACATGGGCCGGCTCCCGCAGCCGGTCCATCACCCGCAACGCCACGGCCTCGATCTCGGCCGCCGAAATCCTGCCTCCGGCCACCAGCGCGAAGCCGCCGCCGCCCAGGCCGGCCAGGAAGCTATGGCTCGGCGCCACCGCGCGCAGCCGCGTCACCACCTGCCTGAGCGACTGGTCGACGACGCCGCGGCCGTGCATCTCGTTGAGTTCGGACAGGCGGCCGATATCGATGCGCAGCACGGCGAAGCCGACGGGCAGGGCGTTCGCGCCGGCCTTCTCGGCGGCCAGCAGCAGCTTGTCGATATGCTGCTCCAACGCCTCGCGTCCCGGCAGACCCATCGCACCCGCCGAAGCCGTGCTGTCGGTCCCGGGCTTGGGCTCCATGATCAGCATGGCGCTCGCGCAGCGGCCGATATCGGTCAGGGACGACAGGGCCTCGCGCCCGAAGCGCCTGGGCTTGTCGTCCAGCACGCAGATGATCCCGATCGATGCCCCGGCCTCGTCACGCAGGGTCGCCCCGGCGTAGGAGCGGAAGCCGGCCGCGCGCTCGTCTTCCGGCGCACGGGCAAATCCCGGCTCCTCGGACAGGTCGCTGATCTCGAGCGTCATGCGCCTCTGGCTGCTCATCTGGGTGCGCAGGACCGAGACCGGCAGGCATTGCCCGTTCGACCGGCCCCAGGCGGCGCGTATCTGCAGCCGGGCGTTCTCCTCGACGACGACCGCACCCCAGGACCCCTGCAGGTCGCGCGCGGCGAGCCGGGCAAAGGCGCCGAACACGGTGTCGTCGCCCTCGCCGAGCATCTGGCCCGGATGAGGAAGGATCAGGCGCTCCCCGCTGGATGGACTGGTCCCGGATAGAGTCGGGATGGGCTTGTGCATGGGTTCCGTCCCTTCATCATGGGTCAGGCGGCCGGCCTTGTTTGCGGGATCGCGCGAGTAATACATTGCGCAGGCGTTACGTCATAGGAGAGCGTCGCGGTTGCGGGGATGCAGGTGAAGCACCGGCTGGGCGCTGCCGGCGCAGATCAGGTCGGCCACCAGGCTACGATGGCAATGCGTGGGCTCGCGCTCGAAGCAGAGCAGGCACACCGCGTTGGCCGTCGCCGCCTCCGCCGCCTCGGCGAGCGCGGATTGGGCGCGATCTCCCCGCATATGGGCCAGGAAGATCCGGCGCATGGTCCCGACGTCGCCGCGACGCACCGCGTCGCGTCCGGCCTTTGGGGTTCCCAGC
>CAXTCT010000464.1:0-2125 GCA_964242565.1 uncultured Acetobacteraceae bacterium
TGCCATAGCCGATGATCGCGACCTTCTTACCCTTGATCAGGTTCACATCGGCGTCGCGATCGTAATAGACGCGCATAGCTGGAGTCCTTCTTGGTTTCGTGTGGATGGGTTCTAGACGCATTGCCAAGCGCCGGTCCATTGGCCGTCATCCCCGCAGGGAGAGCAGGCAATCAGAGCATCCGTTTGCCGCGCGCGATCGCCGCGATGCCGGTGCGGCTGACCTCCGCCAACCCAATCGGCCGCATCAGCTCGATGAAGCTCTCCAGCTTCTCGGTGCTGCCCGTCAGCTCGAACACGAAGCTCTCGGTCGTGGCGTCGATCACCCGGGCGCGGAATGCGTCGGCGATGCGCAGCGCCTCCGCCCGGTCGGGACCGGCGCCCACGACCTTCACCATCGCCATCTCCCGCGCGAGATGCGGCCCGCCCTGCGACAGGTCCGCCACCCGGTGCACCGGCACAAGGCGCCCGAGCTGCGCCTTGATCTGCTCGATCACCATGTCGGTGCCGCTCGTCACCACGTTGATCCGGCTCTGGCTGCCCGTGGCGTCGACCGGCGCGACCGTCAGGCTGTCGATGTTGTAGCCCCGGCCAGAGAACAGGCCGATGACCCGGGCCAACACCCCGCTCTCGTTTTCGACCAGGACCGAGATCGTCGCAGACCGCCGCGGCAGCGCCGCAGCGTCTTGGCTGGAAGTCGAGACTAGCATCAGACCAGCATCAAGCCTTCGTCGGTGATCTCCGCCGTGCGAGCCTGGTGCTCCGGACCCAGGATCATTTCGTTATGCGCGGCGCCCGACGGGATCATCGGAAAGCAGTTTTCCTTTTGATCGACGCAGATATCGGCGATCACCGGGCGGTCGACCGCGATCATCTCGCGAATCACCCGGTCCAGGTCGTCGATGCTCGTCGCCCGCAGGCCCACCCCATGGAATGCCTCCGCCACCTTCACGAAATCCGGCAGCGCCTCCGAATAGCTCTCGGAATAGCGCCCGCCGTGCAGCAGCTCCTGCCACTGCCGCACCATGCCCATATACTGGTTATTCAATATGAAAACCTTAACGGGCAGGCGGTATTGCGCCAGCGTGGCCATCTCCTGGATGTTCATCAGGATGCTGGCCTCGCCGGCGATGTCGATCACCAACGCGTCGGGATGGGCGATCTGCGTCCCCATTGCCGCCGGCAGTCCATAGCCCATCGTGCCCAGCCCGCCCGAGGTCATCCAGCGGTTCGGCTTATCGAACCGGAAGTGCTGCGCCGCCCACATCTGATGCTGGCCGACCTCCGTCGTGATGTAGGTCTCACGCCCCATTTCGCGCGTTATCTCATACAGCCGGCGGATGGCATGCTGCGGCTTGATGATGCTGCCCGGCGCCGTGTCCTGCGTGTATTTGAGGCTGTCGAGCGCGCGCCGCGCGTCAATCTCCCGCCACCAAGTCGCCAGCGCCACCCGGTCCTGCTGGGTGCCGTCTGCTTTCCAGGCCGCCAGCAGCGCCTCGAGCACCAATGCCGCGTCGCCGACGATCGGCACCTCGACCAGCACGTTCTTGTTGATGCTGCTCGGGTCGATGTCGGCGTGGATTTTGCGGCTGCCGGGACTGAACGCGTTGATCCGACCGGTCACCCGGTCGTCGAACCGCGCGCCGATGTTGAACATGACATCGCAGTCATGCATCGCATGATTGGCCTCGTAGGTGCCGTGCATACCGAGCATACCAAGGAACTGCGGATCGTTCGACGGATACGCGCCCAGGCCCATCAGCGTGCTGGTGCATGGCATCCCGGTCGCCCGCACAAAGGCGATCAGTGCCGCCGTCGCCGCGTCGCCCGAGTTGATGACCCCGCCGCCGCTGTAAACGATTGGCCGCTTCGCCGCCTTCAGCAGGCGCACCGCCTCGTTGATGCGCGCCGGATCGGGTTGCATGGCCGGGCGATAGCTGCGGTGCGCCTCGGCCGAGGCGGGCTGATACGGCGCCGGGGCGATCAGGATGTCCTTCGGCAGATCGATCACCACCGGTCCGGGCCGTCCGCTGCGCGCGACATAGAATGCCTCGTGCACCACGCGCGCCACGGCCTCGGACCGCTTGACCAGGTAGTTGTGCTTGGGGGCGGGCCGGGGGATTCCGGG
>CAXTCT010000465.1:0-2121 GCA_964242565.1 uncultured Acetobacteraceae bacterium
GCCAGTATTACGTGAACCACCGCTGGCTCGGCGGCATGCTGACCAACTGGAAGACGATCACCGGGTCGATCAAGCGCCTGCGCCAGATCGAGGACATGCTCGGCGGCGACACCCAGGGCCTGACCAAGAAGGAGATCCTCGAGATCACCCGCGACCAGGAGAAGCTGGAGCGCTCGCTGGGCGGCATCAAGGAGATGGGCGGCCTGCCCGATATCCTGTTCATCATCGACACCAACAAGGAGAAGCTGGCGGTCGAGGAAGCCAACAAGCTGGGCATCCCGGTGATCGCGGTGCTGGACAGCAACTCCGATCCGACCGGCGTGACCTTTCCGATCCCCGGCAATGACGACGCGATCCGGGCCATCACGCTTTATTGCGACCTGATCTCGTCGGCCGTGCTCGACGGCATCAGCGCCGAGCTGGGGGCCTCGGGCCAGGATTACGGTGCGGCCGAGGAACTGCCGATCGAGCTGGCGCCCGAAATGTCGGCCGCCGAGCTGCCGGCCGAGATCCCGGCGGAGTTCCTGGCCGAGATCCCGACCGACGTCGAGCCGGCGCCGGCGCCGGCTGGCTGAGGTCCCGCCGACAGGCATCGAAGGGCGGGCCGCGGTCCGCCCCGGTTCATGACAAAGCGGAAGCACGCCCGGCCGGTCATCGGCAAGGGCGTGCTCGCTGTTCAAGGAGAAGGCTGATGGCCGAAATCACGGCTGCTTTGGTCAAGGAACTGCGCGAGAAGACCGGCGCGGGCATGATGGATTGCAAGAAGGCCCTGAGCCAGACCGGCGGCAACCTCGAGCAGGCGGTGGACTTGCTGCGCACCAAGGGCCTTGCCGCGGCGGCCAAGAAATCGGGCCGGGTGACGGCCGAGGGGCTGGTCGGGATCGCGAGCGCGCCCCGGATCGCGGCCATGGTCGAGATCAATGCCGAGACCGATTTCGTCGCCCGCAACGACGGTTTCCAGGCTTTCGTCGAGAGCGTGGCCCAGGTCGCGCTGGCTGTGGGCGAGGATATCGAGGCGATCAAGGCGGCGAAGCTGCCCAGCGGCCGGACCGTGGCCGACGAGACCACGCATCTGATCGCCACCATCGGCGAGAATATGTCGCTGCGCCGGGCGCGCGTGCTGCGGGTGAAGTCGGGCGTGGTCGCGTCGTACATGCATGCGGCGCTGCGCCCGGGACTGGGCAAGATCGGCGTGCTGGCGGCCATCGAGGCGCCGGGCGAGAGCGAGGCGCTGGAGCTGCTTGGCCGCCAGATCGGCATGCACGTGGCGGCGACGCGTCCGACGGCGCTGGACATCGACGGCGTCGAGCCCCACGCGCTTAAGCGCGAGCGGGCGGTGCTGGTCGAGCAGGCGCGTGCGTCCGGCAAGCCCGAGGCGATCATCGAGAAGATGGTCGATGGCCGCATACGCAAATACTACGAGGAAGTGGTCCTGCTGGAGCAGGTCTGGGTGCTCGACGGCGAGAGCCGGGTCAAAATGGTGGTGCAGAAGGCCGGCGGCAAGCTGATCGGCTTCGAGCGCTTCCAGCTCGGCGAGGGCGTCGAGAAGGGCGAGGGCGGCGATTTCGCCGCCGAGGTCGCCGCCGCGGCCGGGCTGGATACGAAGCCGTCCGATCCGGCCTAGGGGACAGGGTGCGGGGCTTGCATGGAGTGGGAGGCTCCCGCCATCATCCTGTCGGCGGCAGCCTACGGCGAAAGCGCGCTGGTCGTGCATGTGCTGACCGGGGAGCACGGAGCCTATCGCGGGCTGGTGCGTGGCGGGGCGTCCCGTGCCCAGGCGGCGATCTGGCAACCGGGCAACCTGATCTCGGCG
Organism: uncultured Acetobacteraceae bacterium; assembly: GCA_964242565.1. GTDB lineage: Bacteria > Pseudomonadota > Alphaproteobacteria > Acetobacterales > Acetobacteraceae > Lichenicoccus. The sequence continues at coordinate 1,814 of CAXTCT010000465.1, forward strand.
CGCTGGTTCGCGCGCCTGTCCGAACAGCTCGGCAGCCTGACCGCGGAGCTGGTGCATCCGTCCGCGGCGCGCGTGCTCGATCACCGTCTGCCCCTGGCCATGCTTTCCTCGAGCTGCGCCCTCGCCGATGACGTGCTGCCGGAGCGCCAGCCGCATCCGCGCGTGTTCGAGGGGTTGTTGCAGCTTCTCACCTTGTTGAGCCTGGATCCGCGGCGTGGGGCGGAGGCGGGACCTGCCGCCCTGGTGCGTTGGGAGGCGATCCTGCTGGCCGACATGGGCTATGGGCTGGATCTCGCGCGTTGCGCGGT
>CAXTCT010000466.1:0-2099 GCA_964242565.1 uncultured Acetobacteraceae bacterium
AACAAGGCGGAGGCCGCGCAGAAGGCCGGGCGCTTCGCCGACGAGATCGTGCCGGTCGAGACCAGATCCGGCGTGGTCGACGAGGACGGCGCGCTGCGTCCAGGCACCACGCCCGAGGCGCTGGCGGGCCTGAGGCCCGCCTTCGAGGCCGGCGGCACCGTCACCGCCGGCACCGCGTCGCCATTGACCGACGGGGCGAGTGCGGTGCTGGTATGCAGCGCCGATTTCGCCTCTCGGCACAAGCTCGACGCCCTGGCGCGCATCGTCGGCATCGCCGTGTCGGGCTGCTCGCCCGAGCTCATGGGCCTCGGTCCGATCCAGGCCTCGCGCAAGGCCCTGGCCCGGGCGAACGAGGCGGGCGTGGGCGGGATCGCCATGGAGGATATCGGCGTGGTCGAACTCAACGAGGCCTTCGCGAGCCAGGCGCTGGCCTGCGCGAGCGAACTGGGGGTGCGCGAGGAGACGCTGAACATCGACGGCGGCGCGATCGCGCTTGGCCATCCGCTCGGCGCCACCGGGGCGCGCATCGTCGGCAAGGCCGCCTCGCTGCTGCGACGCGAGGGTGCCCGCTATGCGCTGGCGACCCAGTGCATCGGCGGCGGCCAGGGCATTGCCACCATCCTGGAGCGGCTGTGATGGACGCCATCAGGAAAGTCTGCGTCATCGGCGCCGGCGTAATGGGAGCGGCGATCGCCGCCCAGATCGCCAATTCCGGCACTCCGGTGCTGCTGCTGGATATCCCGCCCAAGGAGCGGGCCAAGCAGCCGGCCAAACAGCCGGATGCGGCGCGCGACCAGGTGGCGCGGGATGCCGTCGCGCGGCTCCTGAAGACCGATCCGGCGCCCTTCATGTCGGCTGCAAGCGTCAGGCTGGTCGAGACCGGCTGCATCGACGACGACCTTGCCCGGATCGCCGAATGCGACTGGATCCTCGAGGCGGTGGTCGAGCGTCTCGACATCAAGCAGGCCTTGTATCGCCGCCTGGAAGCCCATCGCCGTCCCGGCACCGCGATCAGTTCCAATACCTCGACCATTCCCCTCGCACAGCTTACGCAAGGGCTGCCCGAAAGCCTCGCCGGCGATTTCCTGATCACCCATTTCTTCAATCCGCCGCGCTACATGCGCCTTGTCGAGATCGTGGCCTCGCCCGGCAGCGATGCCGCTCTGGTGGCGCGCATCAGCGATTTCTGCGACCGCCGCCTCGGCAAGAGCGTGGTCCGCGCCCATGACACGCCAGGCTTCATCGCCAACCGGATCGGCACCTACTGGCTGCAGAAGGCCATGCTGGAAGCCATGGATTCCGGCCTCACCATCGACGAGGCCGATGCCGCCATGGGGCAGGCCCTGGGCATCCCGAAGACCGGCGTGTTCGGCCTGATCGACCTGGTCGGGCTCGATCTGATGCCGCACATCAATGCCAGCATGAAGGCCTCGCTGCCGGCGGACGACCCGTTCCGCGCGCTGCTGCGCGAGGTGCCGCTGCTGACACGCATGATCGAACAGGGCTACACCGGCCGCAAGGGCCGCGGCGGCTTCTACCGCATCAACCGGACAGCGGGGAAGGTCCGCGAGTCGATCGGGCTGGTGACGGGAGAATATGAACCCTCGCGCAAGGCCGATCTGCCGGACGCGTTGTCGCGCGACCCGCGCGCGCTGCTCGCCTCGGACCACAAGCTCGGCCGCTTCGCCTGGAAGGTCATGAGCGCCACGCTGGCTTATGCCGCGAGCCTGGTGCCGGCGATCGCGGACGACATCGTCGCCGTGGATGACGCGATGCGTCTCGGCTTCAACTGGAAGCAGGGTCCCTTCGAGCTGCTCGACCGGCTCGGGCCGGCCGCGGTGGCGGCGCGGCTGGCGCAGGAGGGCGAGACGGTTCCCGACCTGCTCGACCGCGTCGGCGCGCAGAATTTCTACAAGACCGACGGCGCCAACCGGCTCGCTTTCGGCATCGACGGCGCCTTCCATCCGATCGAGCGCGCCGAAGGCGTGGTGCTGCTCGCCGACATCAAGCGTGCCGGCCCGCCCCTGCTGCGCAACGGCTCGGCGGCTGCCCGGCACCTCGGCCAACTCCGCGTCTGGTTCGAGATCGACCGCCAGATG
>CAXTCT010000467.1:0-2093 GCA_964242565.1 uncultured Acetobacteraceae bacterium
GGGGGGTGGGGGGGGGGGGCCCCCGGAGGGCCCATGTGCAAGGGGGGGGTTTTTGGGGCTTGGGGGAAGGGGGCGAAGGCCGGCGACAGCAGCGCGGGCCCAACCCGCCGCAAGGTCAGATTGCCAGCCATCGCCATTACCATCCTGTTCGAGCCATCAGAAAGGGGAGTATCGGACAGGTTCCGACAGATCAAGCAGGCCCGGCAGATCAAGCAGGCCCGGCAGACCAAGCAGGCCCGACAGATCAGGCAGGAGCCGATCAAGCCCGCCATCGGCTCGGCAGCGGCGCGAAATCCTCACCCGCCGGGATGAAGGCCTCGCCGTTGGTCAGGGTGATCAGGGTGAACAGGCCAGCCGGCGGCACCGGCTCGATCTGTGCCCGCGCGCGATCGCCAGGCGGCAGCAGCGACTCGATGGCGAAATCGGGATGCCAGCCCAGGGAGCGCGACGCGCTCGCCATTCCGCGCTCGAGCAGCAGCCGGATCCCGCCTGTGGCGATGAAATGGTTCACGAACAGGATGTGGCCGCCCGGGCGCACGACCCGTCGCAACTCGGCATAAAGCCGCCTCGGATTGGGCACCACGGACGCGACATACATGGCGACCGCGATATCGAAGCTTTGATCGGCGAAATCGGTGGCCTCGGCGTCCATCTCCAGCAGCGCCTCGACATTGGCGAGCCCGCGCGACTTCACCCGGCCGCGCGCCCGGGTCAGCATGTCATCGGAGAGATCGATCCCGGTGATGCGCTTGTCACGGCCGTAATGCGGCAAGGCGAGGCCGGTGCCGACGCCCACCTCCAGCACCCTTTCTCCCGGCAGGCTGTTCACCGCCTCCACCGCCCGGCGGCGGCCATAGGCGGAGATGCCGCCGAACACGGCGTCATAGACCCCGGCCCAACGGCGATAGGCGGCCCTTACCGCATCGGCATCGAGGGCCGAGCGCGGAACGGGACCATCGGGGCCACGTGGCTGGTCTTCTAGGGTGTGGCTCATCGGACCCTCTCTGTGCCCTGACCGCGCCCAGGCATCAAGAGGCGACAAGGTCACAGCCGGTTATTTGAACCGTGCGGCCGATGACGTTTGCCCCCCTTTGCCGCCGGACGCTATGATCGGGGCTGCAACGTCCGCGGACGGGGGTACGGTCGCATGTCGGCGCTGAATATCTGCCTGGTGCTGCTCACGTTCGCCTTCTGGGGCGGAAATCTTGCCTATTATTTCCGTGGCCAGATCTATCGCTGGCTCGACAACCGCGTCCGTCACGAACCGCTTACCGACCGGGTTCGGCTCTGGTTCAGCCCAGGCCAGAAATAGCCGACGCTCCTTCCGGAACGCCTGCCGCACGCCTGGCCTCGATCCGGTCCCACAGCAGCCCGGCGCTGTTGATGCCGTTGAAGCGGTCGATCTGCTGCAGCCCGGTCGGCGAGGTCACGTTGATCTCGGTCAGCCAGTCTCCGATCACGTCGATGCCGACGAAGATCAGCCCGTTCCGGCGCAGATGCGGCCCGATGCGGCGGCAGATCTCGAGGTCGCGCCTGGTCATCTCGACCTTGTGGGCGATGCCGCCGACATGCATGTTCGAGCGCACCTCCCCCGCCTCGGGCACCCGGTTGATCGCCCCGATCGGCTCGCCGTCGGCCAGGATGATGCGTTTGTCCCCCGCCCGCACCGCCGGCTCGTAGCGCTGGATCATCAGCGGCTCGCGCGAGGCCGCGAAGAACATCTCCAGCAGCGAGGCCAGGTTCTGGTCGTCCGGGCGTATCCGGAACACGCCGGCGCCGCCATTGCCGAACAACGGCTTGACGATGATGTCGGAATGCTCGGCCCGGAAGGCACGGATCGCCTGGACGTCCCAGCTCACCAGCGTCGGCGGCATCAGGTCGGGAAAATGCGTGACCAGCAGCTTCTCCGGCGCGTCGCGCACCGCGCGCGGGTCGTTCACCACCAGCGTATGCGGATGCACATGCTCCAGCAGGTGGGTGGCGGTGATGTAGGCCATGTCGAATGGCGGATCCTGGCGCATCAGCACCACGTCCATCGTCGAGAGGTCGAGGATCGTCTCCGCGCCGAAGCGCGCATGGGCGCCGGCGACGCG
>CAXTCT010000468.1:0-2083 GCA_964242565.1 uncultured Acetobacteraceae bacterium
GGCCGGCCCCATTAGTGACCCGGGCAGTGATTTGGGCGGCGGCCCAGGCACCGATTTGGGCGCCGCTACGCGCGGCGGCCCAAGCCATTGCAGCGTGCCGGCAAGGCTCACCCCGGCCAGAAGCAGTATCGCCCAGAATGCCAGCAAGGCCCGGCCGGACCTGGAAGCCGGAAGCCAGACACGGCGCATGACGGTCCCGCTCCCAGTTGCAGGCTAACCCGGAATAATTCCAGCGGCACGGACGGGCGGGGTGCCGGACGGCCTCAAGGCGTGCCGGCGTGCTGGCGCTCGCTTATCATCGCCTGGATGACCTTGAGCCCCTGCTGCAGCTGGAAGTCGGTGGTGGGCTTGGTCAGGTCGAATTTCGGCCAGTTGACCGGCGGCTTTTCGGGGATGTTCTTCGCGATCGCGGGCAGGTCGTTGCGGGGAGGCGCCTTGGCCTGCGAGCCACCCTGGTTCGTGATGATGTGGTCGAGGTCGGCCTCTCGCGGCAGGAAATGCGAGAAATCCTCGCGGTCTTCCTGTACGGGGATGTCCGGCGTGATGCCCAGGCCCTGGATCGAGCGCCCGGACGGGGTGTAGTAGCGCGCCATGGTCAGGCGGATCGCGCCGTTATCGGCGCCCGGCATGGGGATCACGGTCTGCACCGAGCCCTTGCCGAACGAACGCTCGCCGAGCGTGACCGCGCGCTGGTGGTCCTGCAACGCGCCGGCGACGATCTCGCTGGCCGACGCGGAGCCCTGGTTGATCAGCACCAGCAGGGGCGCGCCGTCGGTGATGTCGGTGCCATGGGCGTCGGTGCGCTGGCTTTCGTCGGCATGCCGGGCTCGCGTGGAGACCACCTCGCCCGACGTGATGAAGTCGTCGCAGACATAGATCGCCTGGTCGAGCAGGCCGCCCGGGTTGTTGCGCAGGTCCAGGATCAGCCCGGACAGCCTGCCGCCGGCCTTGGCACTCAGCTTGTTGTAGGCGGCATGCAGGGCGTTGTCGGTTTCCTCGTTGAACTGGGCGACGCGGATATAGCCGATCTTGCCGTAGAGGGCGGACTTCACGACCTCGATATGGATGATCTCGCGGGTCATGGTCACGTCGAACGGCTTGTCCACGCCCGGGCGCTTGATCCCCAGCGTGATGCTGCTGCCCGGCGCGCCGCGCATCCGCTCGACCGCGTCGTTGAGCGCGAGGCCATCGGTGCTCTTGCCGTTGATCGACAGGATCAGGTCGCCCGTTTTCATGCCGGCCCTGAAGGCCGGGGTGCCGTCCATCGGCGTGATCACCTTGATCAGCCCGTCATCGCCGGTGACTTCCAGGCCGAGGCCGCCGAACTCGCCCTTGGTCTGCACCATCATGTCCGCATACTGCTTGGCGGTCATGTAGGCGCTATGGGGGTCGAGACCGGACAGCATGCCGTTGAGCGCGTTGGTGATCAGCGTGCGGTCGCTCACCGGCTCGACATAATCGGCGCGCACCCGGGTGAACACCTCGCCGAACAGGTCGAGCAGCCGGTAGGTCTCGGCGGGATAGGCGGTCCTGGCCTCGTCGGCCAGCGCCGGCATGACGAGGTTCAGCCCGTGATAGGGCACCAGCCGCCCAAGGTCGGGACCCGCCGCGACACCCGCAAGGAAAGCGGTGCCGAGAAGCAGGCCAGTGCGCAATTTCATGCCGTGTCATCTCCCGAGGGCCGCGCGTCCGCGCCCCGAATGGCATCATGGTCTAATTGGGAAGTTCTTACCAAGCCTCTAACGCCGGATTACAATCAGGATGGGTCGTGGAGGAAGCTGGCCGGATCGATCGCCTCGCTGCCGCGGCGGAGCTGAACATAGAGCGAGGGGCGGCCCCCGCCGCCGGCCAGCCAGTCCGGCATGCGGCCGATGGCCACGCCCTTTGCCAGTTTCTGGCCGATGGCCACGTCGATCCGGTCCAGTCCCGCCAGCACGAAGCGGTAGCCATGCCCGCAATCCTCGATCAGCATCTGGCCATAGGAGCGGAACGGGCCGGCGAAATCGATCCGCCCGTTGCATGGCGCCGTCACCACGGCCATGGCCGGCGGCGCGTAGGTCACGCCGGTGGCAGGACCCGCGTC
>CAXTCT010000469.1:0-2083 GCA_964242565.1 uncultured Acetobacteraceae bacterium
CCGGGCGCCCTGAACATGGTGACCGCGTGCGCGGTGGCGCATGTCAACCGGCTGCCGGTGCTGCTGCTGCCGGGCGACGTGTTCGCCAGCCGGCGGCCCGATCCGGTGCTGCAGCAGATCGAGGATTTCACCGACGGCACGGTCACCGCCAATGACTGCTTCCGCCCGGTCTCGCGCTTTTTCGACCGGCTGACGCGGCCGGAGCAGTTGATGCCGGCTTTCGCCCGCGCCATGGCGGTGCTGACCGATCCTGCCGAATGCGGCCCGGTGACGTTGGCCCTGTGCCAGGATGTGCAGGCCGAGGCGTGTGATTTTCCCGACAGCCTGTTCGCCGAACGCATCCATCGGCGGCGGCGACCACGCCCCGATATGCTGGAGCTCGAGGCGGCGGCGGCGCTGCTGCGCACGGCAAGGCGGCCCTTCGTGATCGCCGGTGGCGGCGTGCTGTATTCCGGCGCCGAGCAAAAGCTGGCGGAATTCTGCGCACGCCGCGGCATCCCGTTGGGCGAGACGCAATCGGGCAAGTCGTCGCTGCCGTACAGCCACCCGATGAACATGGGCAGCATCGGCGTGACGGGAAGTTCGGCGGCGAACGACATGGCGGCGCAGGCCGATCTGGTGCTGGCGATCGGCACGAGGCTGCAGGATTTCACCACGGGTTCGCGGTCGCTGTTCCGCGGCGAGGGGGTTAGGCTGATCGGTTTGAACACGCAGGCCTACGATGCCGGCAAGCATGGGGCACGGCCTCTGGTGGCGGATGCGCAGGCCGGACTGGCCGAGCTGGACGCGGCCCTGGGCGAGTGGGACGCACCGCCCGCCTGGACGGTTCGTGCCGGCGAGGCCCGCACGGCATGGCTCGACCGCGCGGCGGCCTATACCGCGCCCATGCGGCAGCCCGATCGGCCGCCGTCGGACGCGCAGGTCATCGGGGCGGTGCAACGGGCGTCGCTTCCAGGCGATGTGGTGGTTTCCGCCGCGGGAGGGCTGCCCGGCGAGATGCACAAGCACTGGCTGGCCAGCCGGCCGGGCGGATATCACATGGAGTACGGCTTCTCCTGCATGGGCTACGAGATCGCGGGCGGCCTCGGCGTCAAGATGGCCGACCCGCCGGGCGAGGTGATCGTCATGGTCGGCGACGGCGCCTACATGATGCTCAATTCCGAGATCGCGACGTCGGTCATGCTGGCGCGCAAGCTGATCGTGGTGCTGCTGGATAATCGGGGTTTCGCCTGCATCGATCGGCTGCAGGCTGCCACCGGCGGCGCCGCGTTCAACAACATGCTGGCCGACACGCTGCACGAGACCCTGCCGGAGATCGATTTCGCCGCCCACGCGCGCAGCATGGGTGCCATGTCCGAGAAGGTCGCGTGCCTGGCCGATTTTCCCGCCGCGATCGCCCGCGCGCGCGCCTCCGACCGGACCTATGTGGTGGTGATCGACAGCGATCCGGCCTCGGTCACCGATGCCGGCGGCCATTGGTGGGACGTCGCGGTGCCGGAAATCTCGATCCGGCCCTCGGTGCTGGCCGCCCACAAGGCGTATGTTGCCAGCCGCGAACGGCAGCAGGCTTGAGGGGAACCCGGTCATGACCATACGGATTGGCACCAACCCGATCGGCTGGTCGAATGACGATCTGCCGAGCCTCGGGGGCGACACGCCGCTGGAGGTCTGCCTGTCCGAAGCGAGGCAGGCCGGCTTCGAGGGCATCGAGCTTGGCCATAAATTTCCCCGTCATGCCGATGCGCTGCTGGCCGCCCTGGCGCCGTTCGACCTGGCCTGCATCTCGGGCTGGCATTCGGCCGGCCTGCTGCATCACGACGCGGAGACCGAGCTGCGTCATCTGCGTCCGCATCTGGACCTGCTCCGTGCCGTCGGCAGCAAGGTGATGGTGTTCGCCGAGACCTCGAACGCGGTTCACGCCGACCAGAACAGGCCGCTCTCGGACCGCCCGGTGCTGCCGCCGGAAGGCTGGGCGGAATTCGGCGCGCGCCTGACCGAGGTTGGCGATGCGCTGCTCGAGGAGGGAGTGCGGCTGGCCTATCATCATCACATGGGCACGGTGGTGCAGAGCGAGGCCGATATC
>CAXTCT010000470.1:0-2081 GCA_964242565.1 uncultured Acetobacteraceae bacterium
CTCCCGTCTGATCCGATACCTAATGTGACACGCGCGGCCTGGAGGCAACGCCGGCATGAGGCCGGTTCGACCGCATCAGAAGGCGGCCACGAACGCCTCCAGCAAGGCCGCGAACCGGGTCGGGTTCTCGACATGCAGCCAGTGTCCGGCCTGCTCGATCGTCTCCAGGCGGTGTTCGGGAAACAGGCGCCGCATCACCGCATGATGTTCGGGGCGGATATAGGGCGACACGCCGCCGGCCAGGAACAGGGCCGGGCCGTGATAGGCATGGCCCTCCGGGATATAGGGCCAGCCCTCGATATCGGCCATCGAGGCGGCGATCTCATCCAGTCCGATCTCCCAGCCCGGATTCTCGCCCGGGCGGAGATTCTGCAGCATCAGGTTGCGTATGTCGCGGTTCGGGATCGCCTCGGCGAGCAGCGCGTCGGCGCCGGCGCGGTTGAGATAGGGCGGAAACCGCACCCGCAGCAGATCGCGGGCGAGCTGCGAGCTGCCATGTCCGGTGAGCGCGGGCGGGATGTCGGCCACCAGCAGGCTATGCACGGCCTCGGGGCGTGTCAGCGCAAGGGTCATCGCCGCCTTGCCGCCCATCGAGTGCCCGACCAGGGTGGCCGGCAGCGCGTCCTCGTCGGCCAAGGTCTCCATCAGGTCGAACGACATGGAGAGGTAATCCATCCGACCGTGCGGGCTGCTGCCGTGGTTGCGCAGGTCGATGGCCAGCGTCCGCCGGTCCGCCGCCAGCCGGCGCTGGAAAAATCCGAGATTGCGGGCTCGTCCGAACAGGCCGTGCAGCAGCACGATCGGCGGCCGGCCGCGCGCCGCGTCAGTGGCATGTTCCGGACCACGACGGACAACGTTCAGCTTCAACGGCAACTCCGGCTTCGGCGCTCATTCCCCGCTTCGGCGCTTATTCCAAAGTGAGGACGATCTTTCCGGCATGTTCGCCGGACTCCATCAGCCTATGAGCCTCTGACGCCTCCGTGAAGGGAAACACCGCGTGGATCAACGGCGCGCAGGTGCCGATCTCCAGCATCGGCCAGACATGAGAGAGCAGCGCCTGGGCGATCTCGCCCTTGTAGGCCCGGCTGCGCGGACGCATCGTCGAACCGGTGATGGTCAGGCGGCGCTGCATCAGCTTGGCCAGGTTGAAACCGTCCACCTTGGCGCCGCTTTGCGTGGCCACCATCAGCAGGCGGCCATCCTCGGCGAGGCTGGCCAGGTTGCGCTCGAAATACTCGGCGCCGATCAGGTCGAGGACGGCGTCCACGCCGCGTCCGTCGGTCAGGCCGCGGATGCGCACGGCAAAATCCTCGCGGCGATAATTGATCGCCGCCGTGGCGCCGAGCGACAGGCAGGTCCCGCATTTCGCGTCCGTGCCGGCGGTGGCGTAGGCAACCGCGCCCATTCCGCGGGCGAGCTGGATCGCGGTGCTGCCGATGCCGCTGGTGCCGCCGTGGATCAGCACCGTCTCGCCAGCGCTCAGCCGCCCGATCTGGAACAGGTTGGCCCAGACGGTGAAGTAGTTCTCCGGCAGGCAAGCCGCACGGGTGGCATCGAAACCGGCCGGCCAGGGCAGGCACTGGGCCAACGGAGCGACACAATATTCGCTGTAGCCGCCGCCGGGGGTGAGGGCGCAGACCCGGTCGCCGACGGCGAGGTCGGCATGGCCCGGCCCGATTGCGGCGATCTCGCCGGCGACCTCCAGCCCGAGAACCGGGCTTGCGTCCTTCGGCGGTGGATACAGGCCCTTGCGCTGCATGATGTCGGGACGGTTGATCCCCGCCGCCATGACCCGTATCAGCGCCTCGCCGGCGCCTGGTGTCGGCACCGGGCCGGTGGCCAGCCGCATCAGCTCGGGTCCGCCGTCACCGGTGCGGTCGATGAATTTCATGCTCGCTGGTGGGGTCGCCGAGGCTGTCGTCATCGATAGGGTGATCCTGCTGGGTTGGTGGGCCTATTCGCCGCTCGGCCTCGAAGTCTCAATGGGAGTAGACACATGTCAATGCAATCGCTGCCGCAAGGAGACCGATCCATGCCCCTCGTGAGGCCCCTGTCTTGCCGCCGCCCGCGGCCTTCACGTG
>CAXTCT010000471.1:0-2080 GCA_964242565.1 uncultured Acetobacteraceae bacterium
GCCGACCAGTCGGCCAGCGGACGCGCGGCCTCGCCTCGACGGGTCCGCCGCGGACGCACCCCAATTCCGTCGATATGGGTGACCGCGCCGCGCCAGCCGCCATGCTTGCGGTCATACTCCATCAGGCCCTCGCGCAGGTCGCGCGTGGCCTCCTGCTGCAGCACCGGATTGAGGCTGGTCTGCACCACCAGGCCGCCCTGCGTGGTCTGGTCCATGCCGTAGCGATCGACCAGCTCGCGACGCACCTCCTCGGAGAACCATTCTGAGCCGGGCACCGGACCGGGACGCTGGAACGAGAGCGGGACCAGCGGCTCGGCCATCGCCGCCTTCGCCGCGGCAGCGGTGATCGAGCGGGTCTCGACCATGCGGCCCAGCACCCAGTCGCGACGCGCCCGGGCGGCGGCCGGGAAGCGATAGGGGTTGTAGTTGGTCGGTGACTTCGGCAGCGCGCCCAGGAACGCCGCCTCGGCATCGTCGAGTTGATCGAGCGGTTTGTTGAAATAGGTCTGCGACGCCGCGGCAATGCCATAGGAGCCCGCACCGAGATAGATCTCGTTGAGATAGATCTCGAGGATGCGCTGCTTGGTCAGCGTCTGCTCGATCCGCATGGCCAGAAGCGCCTCTTTCACCTTGCGCTCGAACGTGACCACGTTCGAGTTCAGCAGCATGATCTTGGCGACCTGCTGGGTGATGGTCGAGGCGCCGATCGGCCGCCGGCCGGAATGCATCGTTTCCACGTCGGTGACCGCCGCGCGCAGGATGGCCAGCGGGTCGACACCGCCATGGGTCCAGAAATTCTGATCCTCGGCGGAAACGAAAGCCGCCTTCACCCGGTCGGGAATGACCGCATAAGGGGCAAAGATGCGTCGCTCGGCGGCAAGCTCGGCGATCACGCGGCCATCACCGGCATAGATACGGCTCATCACCGGCGGCTGATAGTCGCGCAGGCCACCGACCGTCGGCATGTCCGCGGACAGCACCTCGTATTTGTGCCAGACCACGAAGCCACCGGCCCCGACGGCCAACAGGCCTACGGCGAGGCTGCCACCGGCGAGGCGGCGCCAGACACGGAAACGCGGCCGCAGCGGGGTTCTCGCTCCCCTGCGCGGATCCTGACCTGAGCTATAGGGACCGTTCATGCGAGGCTCTTAGCACCAGCGCCGGGTTTCGTCGCCCCCCAGCAGGCCCCCTCAGCAGGCCCCCCAAGCAGGCCTCCCAAGAGGTCTGGCAGCGAAAATCGCGGCAAAGGCCACGGCCAAGCCCTCGGCAGGAGCATCGCCGCCGCCTTTGAAGCCGCGAAGATCCGGTCCGCGCAAACCGGCGGGTCAGGTTCAGATTGAATAAAGATGTTATGACGTGATGACACGCCAAGACGTTATTACTAGAATTAGCCGGTGGATCAGAAAAGTTTCATCCAGCAACAGTCATTCCAGGAATTTAATGATAAATTACCGTGCCTAGTATTCATTAACGGATAAGTGTTTGCCACCTATTAAGCTTTCCCGAGTATAAGTTGCTTCCATCATAGTCGAACCCTCGGACCAATCTCATGATCCTTCAAAGGCCATGCAACGAAGCAACGAGCTTCTGGGCTCATACCACCCGGTCCATGGATGCCGTCCGACACGGCATGATTGCCGGCTTCCTCGCCGGCACGCGGATCGCCACGGATCGCGGCGACATCGCGGTCGAGCAGCTCCGGAAAGGCGACCAGGTGGTGACCATCGAGGGGAGCGAACGGGTGCTTCGCACCATACAGCGGCTCGGCCGCCGCGACATCGACCTCACCGGTTTCGACGAGCAAGCCGCACGCGATGCGGCACCGGTCCGCATCCGCGCCCATGCCTTCGCCGCCAATATCCCCATGCGCGACCTGCTGGTGCCGCCGGAGCATGGCGTGTTCGCCGATGGCAGGCTGATCGCGGTACGGATGCTGGTCAACGGCGCCAGCATCGCCCGGGATGCCTCGCTGCTCCGCTTCAGCATCTATCAGGTGGAATGCGACCGGCACGCCATCCTGCTGGCCAGCGGCCTGAGCACCGGGAGCTGTTTCGATGAGGGTCAGGATGACACGGCTTCG
>CAXTCT010000472.1:0-2078 GCA_964242565.1 uncultured Acetobacteraceae bacterium
CGGGGATCGGACGGGTCAGGATCGCGGGCTGCGTGGTCGACCGCAAGGAACGCCCGACACGCACCGGCGGCCGCATGGCCTGGGTGCGCATCTCGGATGCCTCGGGCGGCTGCGAGGTGACCTTGTTCTCCGAGGCCCTGGGCAGGGCGCGTGACGTGCTGGTGGCCGGCCGTGCCGTGCTGGTGACCGCCGACCTGCGCATGGAGGGCGAGATGCTGCGCATCACCGGGCAGGACGTGATCGAGCTCGACCGGGCCGCCGCCGACGCGAAATCGGAGATGCGCATCTGGCTGGACCGGCCCGAGGCGCTGGAACCGATCCGGACGATCCTGGGGCGGGAGCGCGGCGGCCGTGGCCGCGTCGTGCTGCTGCCCTGCCTCGACGAGACCCAGGATGTCGAGGTGGCGCTGCCGGAAGCCTATATGGTGACGCCGCGGCTGGCGCAGGAACTCAAGCGGGTGGCGGGGGTGGCCATGGTCGAGGAAAGATGACGTCGTTCGAGCCTGGGCGGTGAAGGCTTTCGCTTCGAGGATCTGAGGACCCTGCTGGGCCGGCGTCAGCAAGCTGGTGCGCAACCCTATGGCCTGGGCGATGCGCCGCCCGCGGGGAATGTCGGCAGAGGCCGGCCGGGCCTAGATGGAGGGTTCGGAAGCGTCCAGGGAGCCGGGCTATGGGCCGATCGGGAATGGGGCTTTTGCTGGCGCTGGCGCTGTTCGGGGGCCGGGCCATGGCAGGGACCGAGCCTGAGATGCTTCGCGGCGTCCTGCCGAACGGCCTCCGGGTGGTGATCGTGCGCGACCGTCTCGCACCGGTGGTGACCTCCGAGATCAGCTACCTGGTCGGCTCGAACGAGGCGCCGGTCGGTTTTCCCGGCACGGCCCATGCGCTCGAGCATATGATGTTTCGCGGCAGCAAGGGGTTGGACGAGAACCAGCTCTCCGAGATCGGCGCGCGCCTTGGCGGCGGCTACAACGCGCAGACCACCGAGACGGCGACACAATATTATTATACCGCGCCGTCCGAGGACCTGCCGGTCATCCTGCGGATCGAGGCGCTGCGTATGCACGCCCTCAGCCTGAACGCCGCCGACTGGGACAAGGAGCGCGGCGCCATCGAGCAGGAGGTGTCGCACAACCTGTCCAGCCCGTTCTATCGGTACATGTCGCGGTTGCAGGCCGCGATGTTCGAGGGCACGCCCTATGCCCACGATGCGCTCGGCACGCGGTCCTCGTTCGACCGGACCGGCATCGGCCGGCTGCGCGGCTTCTATGAACGCTGGTATGCCCCCGACAACGCGATCCTGGTGATCGCCGGCGATGTCGATCCGCACCTGGCCCTGGCCCAGGTGCGGGCGGCGTTCGGCGGCATCCCGCGCAAGACCCTGCCGCCCCGAACCCGTTTCAGCCTCGCGCCCGTCGCGGCCAGGACGCTGGCGCTGGCGACCGATTATCCGGTCGGCCTGGTGACCCTGGCCTATCGGATGCCCGGCCTGCGGGCGAAGGATTTCGCCGCCGCCGATGTGCTGTCCGACGTGCTCGGCGACGAGCGCGGCCCGCTCTACGGCCTGGTGCCGGACGGAAAGGCCCTGGTCTCGGAATTCGCCTTCCAGCCGAAAGCCGATGTCGGCTTCGGGATCGCGCTGGCGGCATTTCCCAGGGGATCCGACCCGAAGCCGCTGCTGGCGTCCCTGCGCGGCATCCTGGCCGGGGCGGCGCGGAACGGGCTTCCCGCCGAGCTGGTCGAGGCGGCCAAGCGTCGGGAACAGGCGCGGCTGGCGTTCGCCAGCAACAGCATCAGCGGCCTGGCCAACAGCTGGTCGCGGGCACTGGCGTTCCAGAACCTGGCCTCGCCGGACGCGATCGCCGCGGCCTACCAGGCGGTCACGCCCGCCGACGTGAACCGGCTGGCGAAGGCCCTTCTCGACCCGGACCATGCCATCACCGCGGTGCTGACCCCGCGCGATGAAGCCCACCCCGTGTCGGCAGGCGGGTTTGGCGGGGCGGAATCCTTTGCCCAGGCGCCGGACAAGCCGGTGCGGCTGCCGGACTGGGCCGGCGACGCCCTGCACGAGCTGAATG
>CAXTCT010000473.1:0-2052 GCA_964242565.1 uncultured Acetobacteraceae bacterium
CATGGGAGCACCCGACCGTCCGCGGCGGCGGCGAGGGCCGCCGAAGGTCCATTCGCAGCACTCGCCGGCCTGCGTGTCGGCTCCTAGCGGCGACGGCCGGGAGGGCCGGAACTGGCCTCCCGGTCAGGAGGACCGGAGTTGGCCAGCCGGTCAGGAGGACCGGAATTGGCCAGCCGGTCAGGAGGACCGGAATTGGCAACGCCTGGACAAGTGGCTCTGGTCGGCCCGCTTCCTCAAGGCCCGCTCTGATTGCGCCCGGCTGGTCGAGGGCGGCCTGATCCGCCTGAACCGGCAGCCGACCGACAAGCCGCATGCGCGCCTGCGTCCGGGTGACGTGCTGACCTTGCCGCTGGGAGGGCGGGGCGTGAAGGTCGTGCGTATCCTCGCTCTGGCCAAACGACGCGGTCCGGCGCCGGAAGCCAGGCTTCTTTATGAGGAGATCCCGGACCCGTCCGCCTAGCCACCGGCTTGCGCTCGTGACGAAACATCCGCATATCTCCGCCCCGATCGATCCCGCGTTCCTGGAGAGAGTGATGACCTACGTGGTCACCGACAACTGCATCCGCTGCAAATACATGGACTGCGTCGAGGTATGTCCGGTCGATTGTTTCTATGTCGGCGAGAATATGCTGGTGATCAATCCCGACGAATGCATCGATTGCGGCGTCTGCGAGCCGGAATGCCCCGCCGAGGCGATCCTGCCGGACAGCGACGATCGCGCCGGCGCCTGGGTCGAGCTCAACACCACCTACTCCAAGACCTGGCCGAACATCACCCGTAAGGGTGTGCCGCCGGCGGACGCGGACGAGTGGAAGGACAAGCCGGACAAGCTCACGCTGTTCTCGCCGGAGCCGGGATAGCCGGCGGGCACCGGCTTATCCCGGCCCGCGACGCTGCCGGGGGCTAAACAGAAAAGGCGGCCCTGCACGGGCCGCCTTTCCGGTGTTGCGTCGGCAGACTGGCTTGCGAGCCTCAGCTCCGGCGGCTGCCGGTCAGCATCAGCATGAACTGGAACATGTTGATGAAGTTCAGATACAGCGTAAGAGCGTCGTACACGCTGCGCTTGCTGGCCTGCTCCACGCCCTCGTAGGCGGCAAACTGGCCATAATTCAGCTTGATGCGCTGGGTGTCGAAGGCGGCGAGGCCGGTGAACACCAGCACGCCGACAAAGCTGATCATCAGCTGCATGCCGGAACTATGCAGGAACATATTCACCACCATGGCGATCAGGATGCCGAACACGCCCATGATCAGGAACGAGCCGAACTTGGTCAGGTCGGTCCTGGTCGTGTAGCCCCACAGGCTCATTCCGGCGAAAGTGGCCGCCGTGATGAAGAACACCCGCACGACCGAGGTCTCGGTATAGACCAGGAAGATGCTGGTCAGGCTGACGCCCATGACGGCGCAGAAGGCCCAGAACAGGCCCTGCACGGCCTGCCGGGACAGCCGGTTGACGCCGAAGCTCATCACCATCACGAAAGCCAGGGGCGCGAAGATCGACAGGAAACCGAGCCCGGTCGGGCGCAACAGGATGGCGCCGGACTCCGTCTCGACGCTCCGGTAGAACAGGGCCTGCAGCGACGTATGCGAGACCAGGTAGGCGACGATCCCGGTCAGCAGCAGGCCGGAGGTCATCCAGTTATAGACGCGCAGCATATACCCGCGCAGGCCGGCATCGATGACCCCGGCCTGGGCACCCACGCCACCGGCGCGGGAGGTGCTTCGGAAATCGGGACTGAAGGCCATGATCGAAAATTCTCCTGACGCCGGCTAAATCCGGCCTCGGATGATAATCTGGTTGATCCTGGCGACAGGTCAAGCGCAACCGGACGGCCGCTCCGGTGAGATGACGAAGAATATAGGGAATCGGCCCGGAAACGGCCTATTCGGTCCGCAGCAACTCGGCCGGGCTGGCGCGCAGCGCCTGGCGTGTCGCCGCCAGCCCGGCCAGCAGCATGAGCCCGATGGCCGCCAGCAGGGTCGCCGCCAGCGTGCCGCCGAGCAGGATCCAGGGCGCGCGCAGCACGAAATGCAGCACCAGCCAGCTCAGCA
>CAXTCT010000474.1:0-2050 GCA_964242565.1 uncultured Acetobacteraceae bacterium
CCGCCGCGCGATACCTAAAGGGCGCCGCCGCGCCGGCCCACCGCCGCCCCGAGGCGCAGACGCAGGGCGTTGAGCTTGATGAAGCCCTGGGCGTCGATCTGGTCATAGGCGCCCTGGTCATCCTCGAACGTCACCACGCGGCTGTCGTACAGGCTGTTCGGGCTTTCGCGGCCGACGGTGATGACGTTGCCCTTGTAGAGCTTGAGCCGGACCCGGCCGGTGACGCTGTGCTGGCTGGTGTCGATCAACGCCTGCAGCATCCGCCGCTCGGGGCTGAACCAGAAGCCGTTATAGATCAGCTCGGCATAGCGCGGCATCAGGCTGTCCTTGAGATGCCCGGCCTCGCGGTCCAGCGTGATGGTCTCCATGTTGCGGTGCGCGGCCAGCAGGATGGTGCCGCCGGGCGTCTCGTAGATGCCGCGCGACTTCATCCCCACGAAGCGGTTCTCGACCAGATCGAGCCGGCCGATGCCGTGGGCCCGGCCCAGATCGTTCAGCCGGGTCAGCAGGACCGCCGGCGACAGCGCGTCGCCGTTGATCGCGACGGCGTCGCCTTGGACGAAATCGACCGTGATCTCGGTGGCGATGTCCGGCGCCGCCTCGGGGCTGATCGTGCGCTGGAATACCACCTCGTCCGGGGCGATGGCGGGGTCCTCGAGGATCTTGCCCTCGGAGGAAGAATGCAGCAGGTTCGCATCCACCGAGAAGGGCGCCTCGCCGCGCTTGTCCCGCGAGATCGGGATCTGGTTCTGTTCGGCGAATTCGAGCAACCGGGTCCGGCTGGTCAGGTCCCATTCGCGCCAGGGTGCGATCACCTTCACGTCCGGCTTGAGCGCGTAATAGGCCAGCTCGAACCGCACCTGGTCGTTGCCCTTGCCGGTGGCGCCGTGGGCGACCGCGTCGGCGCCGACCAACTCTGCGATCTCGATCTGGCGCTGGGCAATCAAGGGCCGGGCGATCGAGGTGCCGAGCAGATACTGCCCCTCGTACAGGGTGTTGGCGCGGAACATCGGATAGACGAAATCCCGCACGAAGCTCTCGCGCAGGTCCTCGACGAAGATCTGCTTGACACCGAACATCTCGGCCTTCCTGCGGGCCGGCTCGAGCTCCTCGCCCTGGCCGAGATCGGCGGTGAAGGTGACCACCTCGCAGCCATAGGCGGTCTGCAGCCAGCGCAGGATGACGCTGGTGTCGAGACCGCCCGAATAGGCAAGCACGACCTTCTTGACGTCCTTCACGGCCATGGCGGATCTCCTGATGCTGTGACTGAGGCGTCTAGCATCGGACCTGCAGGCCGCCAACGACAAGAAACTCCCCCGCCCGCGCAACCGCGGCCGTTTCAGGGCCGTTTCGAGGGCCTATGCCAGGGATTTTCATGCACGGCTCGATCGATCTCCGCTCGCGTTTCGTCGTCGCCATCCCGGTTCGCGACGAGGTCGAGCGGATCGAAGGCTGCCTGCAGGCGCTGTCCCGGCAGCGCGGCGCGCGCTGCGACCATATCGTGCTGCTGCTCAACAACACCACCGACGGCACCGGAGCATTGGTCGAGCGGCTGCGACCCGGTCTCGAAATGCCGGTCACCATGGTCACGCGCCGCTACCCGCCCGCGATGGCTCATGCCGGCACCGCCCGCAGCAAGGCCCTCCGCCTCGCGGCAACCATCGCGGGGCCGGGCGGGATCATCGCCACCACCGATGCCGACGGCGTCGTCGATCGCGACTGGATCGCCGCCACGCTCGCCGCCTTTTCGCGGGGTGCGGAAGTGGTGTGCGGGCGTGCGGTGATCGATCCGGTCGAGGCGCTGCAGATTTCGCCGGCGCTGCATGGCGACGACGCCCGGGAGGTCGCCTATGGCCGCCTGCTCGACGAGATCCACGCCCTGGCCGATCCGGACGCCTTCGACCCGCTGCCGCGCCACGCCGAGCATTCGGGAGCCAGCATCGCGACCAGCGTGGCGGCATACCGGCGGGCGGGCGGGATGCCGCCACTGCCTTCAGGGGAGGACCGCGCTTTCCTGGCCGCCTTGCGGGCGGTGGATGCGCGCGTGCGC
>CAXTCT010000475.1:0-2042 GCA_964242565.1 uncultured Acetobacteraceae bacterium
CGGCCTGTTCGCCATCGCCGCGATCTGCGTCAGCCTGGTGCCGCCCGGGATCAGGCGGCCGCGCGAAACCCCCAGCCTGCAGGCGGTGTTCGGGGGCCTCGCCTTCATACGCGCCCGGCCGCAGATCCTGGGGGCGATCTCGCTGGACCTGTTCGCCGTGCTGCTCGGGGGCGCCACCGCGCTGCTGCCGGTCTATGCCAGCGACATCCTGCATGCGGGTCCGGTCGCCCTGGGGATGCTCCGCGCGGCCCCCGCGGTGGGTGCGCTCGCGGTCTCGCTGCTGCTGGCGCGACGGCCGATCGGCGGGAGGGCCGGCGCGCTGATGTTCGCCGCCGTCGGGCTGTTCGGGGGCGCCACCATCGTGTTCGGCCTGTCGCATTCCCTGCCGCTCTCGGTCGCCGCCCTGGCGGTGCTCGGGGCGGCGGACGTGGTCAGCGTGGTGGTGCGCTCGAGCCTGGTGCAGTTGCAGACCCCGGACGAGATGCGGGGCCGCGTATCGGCGGTGAACATGCTGTTCATCGGCACCTCGAACCAGCTTGGCGAGTTCGAGAGCGGCACGCTGGCGGCCCTGATCGGCGCCGTGCCGACGGTGGTGCTTGGGGGTGTCGGCACACTGGTGGTGACGCTGCTATGGATGCGGCTATTCCCGACCCTTCGCCGGCTCGACCGGCTGGAGGCCCGCTCGTGATGGAAAGGTAATTCCCGATGCAGAATGCCATCGACCTGGTCCTCGGCCTGATCCTTGGGCTGTTTCACGTCATCCTGACCGCGATCGCCTCGATCGAGCGCGTCCTGCGCGCGACGCTGATCCCGATGGGAATCGGCGTCGAGGGCCAGAACATCGTGCTGCTGGTGGTGGCCCTGGTGCTGATCATCGGCGCGATCCGGTTCTTGGGCGGCATCTTTGCGATCCTGATCACGATCGTGCTGGTTCTGCTGGCGCTGCATGTCCTGCTGCCCGCGATCGGCATGCATGGCGCGGGGTGAAAAACAGGCCGGCAGCGACGGACCGGCCCGGTTTCGCGCGGCCCGTCAGCCGGGATTGCGGTCGCCGATGCGGACATGCTGCAGCATCAGCACCGTCTTGGCGTCGATGATCTGTCCCGAGGCCACCATTTCCCAGGCGCGGGCGAGTGGCAGTTCGACGACCTCGATCTGCTCGCCTTCCGCGGGCAGGCCACCTCCGGGTGCCGTACGATCCTCCGGCCCGTATTCGGCGACGAAAAGATGCAGCTTCTCGGCCGACGCGCCCGGGCTCATATACAGCCCGAACACTTCGCGTATGTCGCGGAGCCGGTAGCCCAGCTCCTGCTCGGCTTCCTTGCGCACGGTGTCGATCGGCCTGTCGCCCGCCTCGATCATGCCGGCGCATAGTTCGGTCATCACCGGATCGTCGCCATTGACATAGGCCGGGATGCGGAGCTGGCGGACCAGCAGCACCATGCCACGCGCGTGGTCGATCGGCAGCACCGCCGCACCCGGACCGTTATGATAGACCTCCCGCTCGAGGGTCTGGCGGGAGCCGTCCCGGCGTCGCTGATCGAAGGTGACCTTCTCCAGCTTGAACCAGTTCCCGGAGAGGGTTTCGCGGGCAATGATGCGCAGGGGTCCACCAGGCTCGTCGGTCATCGTCTCGCTTCCTCCGGATGATGTCGCTCGGCGGCGCCGCCTCGGCCCGGCACTCTCAGCCCGGCGCTCCGGCACAGCGATACGCCTGACCGCGTACGGGCTTTTCATCACGAGGGGGTGACCGGACCCGCGAACTATCCCTCCGCCTCGGGCGCGAAGATCGCCACCAGGTCCGACAGATGCCCGATCTCGTTCAGCCGCAACCCTTCCGGCGCCACCAGTTTCTGCGCCCCACGGGCCAGCCGGCGCGGCAACACGGCCTGTTCGAAGCCCAGCTTCTGCGCCTCCTTCAGCCGCGATTCCGCCTGGGCGACCTGGCGTACCTCGCCCGAGAGCCCGACTTCGCCGAAGAACACCGATCCCGCACTGGTCGGCTGCCCGGTCGCCGCCGACACCAGGGCCGCGGCCACGGC
>CAXTCT010000476.1:0-2037 GCA_964242565.1 uncultured Acetobacteraceae bacterium
GGCGGGGCGGCGGATCCTACGCCTGCTCTGCACCATCCGCGACGTGTCGAGCGTGCGCCAGTCCGAACAGGAACGCCAGCAGGCGGACGCCCTGCTGCGCACGATCGTCGAGGCGGCGCCGGTGCTGATCTTCGCCAAGGACCGGCAGGGGCGGATGCTGCTCGCCAATCAGCCGGTGATGGACCTCATAGGCAAGCCTTGGGCCGAGGTGGCGCACCACACCGACCTCGAATTCCTCGATGACCCCGCACAGGCCGAGGCGGTCATGGCCAATGATCGTCGGTTGATGGAGCTGGACCAGACTGAAACCCTGGAAGAGCGCGTCAGCTCGGAGCCAGGCGTCCCTCGCATCTGGTTCGTGACCAAGGCGCCGTTGCGCGACCAGGCCGGTGCCGTGATCGGCCTGGTCGGGGTTTCGATCGAGATCACCGAACGCAAGCGGTTCGAGCAGCGGCTCCGCCTGATGATCGACGAGCTGAACCACCGGGTAAAGAACACGCTGGCGACCGTGCAGTCGATCGCCTCGCAGACGATGCGTGGGGCCGACATCGCCAGCCGCAAGGCGCTGGAGGGACGCCTGCAGGCCCTTGCCGCGATCCACGACGTCCTCATGCAGGCGAAATGGGGCGGCGTGGACCTGGCGGACATCGTGGCGGGGGTGCTGGCGCCGCACGGCGGAACCGGGGATGGCCGCATCGCGGTGTCCGGCTGCACCACATGGCTCACCACCGCCGCGGCGCAGGCGCTGGGCATTGGGCTGCACGAACTGACGGTCAACGCGCTCCGTCACGGGGCCCTGTCCTCAGGATACGGGCAGGTCAGCATCCATTGGGAAGTGACCAAGGATGCGGTGCCATTGCTGCGCCTGGAGTGGATGGAGCAGGGAGGCCCGCGCGTGGTGCCGCCCGACGTCTGCGGCTTCGGCACCCGGATTGTCGAGCGTGGCATGGCCCAGGGCCTGGGTGCCGTGGTCCGGGTGGATTTCACCCGTCCCGAAGGGGTGACGTGCCTGATCGAGATGCGTCTCGCGGAAGTGACGGCTCCGCCGGAAACGGCGTTATTTCCCGAGATAGGCGACGCGCGAGGTCGAACGGAATGCTGACGGGCATGCGGGTCCTGGTTGTCGAGGACGAAGCCATCATCGCCATGCTCGTGGAGGCCTACCTGGAAGGGCTCGGATGCGAGGTGGTCGGCACGGCAACCCGCCTCGAGGAGGCCATCGAGAAGGCCCAGGCCCTCGCCGTCGATATCGCCGTGCTCGACGTCAATCTCGCCGGCCGGGTGAGCTACCCGGTTGCCCAGATCCTGCAAGGGCGGAAGATCCCCTTCGTGTTTGCCACCGGCTATGGCGTCGCGGCGTTGCCCGAAGACCTGCGTGGCGCACCGGTGCTCGCCAAGCCCTTCCGCCAGGACGAGCTCGCGAGAGCCTTGCGCCACGCCCGGGTCGCCGACTGACGTCCGCGCGGGTCTCAACGGCGCCTTGAGATCCGCCCTGCCGAGAGCCTGCGCTCGGCCAGCCGCGCCAGATGCACGAAAGGCAGCCCGAGCAGCAGGTAGGCGGTCCCGATCATCAGGCCGGTGCCGAAATAATCATAGTAGGTCGTCGAGAGCCGCACATAGGTCTGGCTCAGCTCCGAAAGCGTGATGACGCTCACGAGCGACGAATCCTTGAGCAGGGAGATGAAATCGTTGGTCATCACCGGGACGACGAAGCGGAAGGCCTGCGGCACCACGACGTAGCGCAGGGCCTGCGACTGGGTCATGTTCAGCGCCATGGCGGCCTCGATCTGGCCGTGCGGCACCGATAGCAGCCCGGCGCGGTAATTCTCCGCCTCGTAGGCGCTGTAGTTCAGCCCGAGGGCGATCACCCCGGCCAGGAACGGGTCCAGCCTTATGCCGAATTCCGGCAGGCCATAGAAGATGAACAGGATCTGGATCAGCAGCGGCGTGTTGCGCACCACCTCCGTATAGAGCATCGCCGCGATTCCGACCGGGCGCGGGCCGTAGCGCCGTGCCAGGGCGAGTGCCAGCCCCGCC
>CAXTCT010000477.1:0-2037 GCA_964242565.1 uncultured Acetobacteraceae bacterium
CCGGGTCGGCCGGGTCGAACGTGCCGGGTTTCAGGCCTGGATCGACCAGCAGCCCGGTCTCGTTCGGCACCACGACCTCGGGGATGCCGCCCACGGCGGACGCGACGACGGCGGTCTCGCAGGCCATTGCCTCGAGATTGATGATCCCAAACGGCTCGTAAACCGAGGGGCAGCAGAACATCGCGGCGTTGGTATAGAGCTGGATGACCTCTGTGCGGGAGATCATCTCCTGGATCCAGATTACGCCCGGGCGCTGGGCGGCAGCCTTGGCGACGCCTTCCTCCATTTCCCGGCCGATCTCCGGCGTGTCGGGCGCGCCGGCGCAGAGCACGATCTGCAGCGTCGGGTCGATGTGCGGGATGGCGTTGACGAGGTGGATGATGCCTTTCTGCCGGGTGATGCGCCCGACGAACAGCAAGAAGGGGCGGTCGGGGTCGATGCCGTATTTCGCGAGCACGCCGGCGCCGGGCGTGGGGCGGTATTCCACCGGGTCGATGCCGTTATGAATGACGTGGACCCGCTCCGGCTCCACGTCGAACAGGCGAAGCACGTCCGCCTTTGTTTCACCTGAAACAGCGATGATGGCGTCGGCCTGCTCGATGGCTGTGCGCTCCATCCAGGCGCTGAGATGGTAGGCGTTGCCGAGCTGCTCGAGCTTCCAGGGGCGCAGCGGCTCCAGCGAATGGATGGTCAGGACGTAGGGAACACCCCAAAGCTGGGACGCGATGACGCCGGCCATGTCGGTGTACCAGGTGTGGCAATGCACGAGCTGGGCGTCGAGGCGGTCCTTGGCCATGACCAGCGAGCGTGCGAACGCGTCGATGGCGCCGGTGAAGCGCGGGTCGCTGCCGATTTTGGTCTCGTTCCATTGCTTGTAGCCGCGGACGACGAGGGCGCCCTCATTCACGGCCTGGTCGCCGAAGGATCGCACTTCGACCTGGATGAGCTTCGCCAGCGCCAGGCTGAGGTATTCGACGTGCACGCCCGCCCCGCCATAGACGTAGGGCGGGTATTCCTTGCTGAGCAAGGCGACTTTTGTAAGTTCAGGCTTGGGGGCCAGTTCAGGCTTGCTCGAGTTCGGCATGGACGGACGTCCTTTACGGCGCTGCGCCGGTCAGTGGCTCCTCGCCGGTGGAAGCCGGCAACCCAGCGGCGAAACCTCGGCGGCCAAAGCGAGGAAGTTGGCCGTGATCGGCGAGGGGTCGCTGGCCCGGCTCATGAGAATGATATCCGTCAGCAAGGGCGGCGTCGAGCGCAAGGGCCGGTATGCCACCGTGTCGCGGTGCAGGCCGGTCATCCCGGCAGGGACCAGCGAGAGCCCGAGGCCGGCTGCGACCAAGTTGACCGCCATGATGCAACCCGGCGTCTCCTGCACGACCCGTTGCGCATGGCCGTGGATGGCGAATGCCGCGGCGATCCTGGCCCGCATCTCCATCGCCTCGTCGCCCGCCCGCCCGTGCGGCAGGATGAGCGGCTCGTTCACCAGCGCCGGGAAATCGACCAACCGCCGTGCCGCGAGGAGGTGGGTGCTGGGCGCAGCGACAAAGATTTCCTCGGTCAGGAATGGGCGGCATTGCACCGTGGCGATGTCCGGCGCCGGGGAGCGGATGAACGCGGCATCGATCCGCCGCTCGATAAGGGCCGGGATGAGGTGACTGGTCCGGGCCTGGAGCAGGCTGATCTCGATGCCGGGCCATTGCTCGCGTGCCTGCTTCACGACCTTTGCCACCGGAGGCGCGAACAAGGCCGTCTCGGTCAGCCCGATGGCGAGATGCCCGGAAAGGCCCCGCGCCTTGTCCTCCACCAGCAGGGCGGCGGCACGGACCCGGTCCAGGATCGACTGCGCCTCCCGCCAGAATGCCGAGCCTGCTTCCGTCAATTCGATGCCGCGTCCGACGCGGCGCAACAGCGGGGCTTTCAGCTCAGCTTCGAGCGCCTTGATCTGCTGCGTGAGCGCCGGCTGCGCCACCCGGAGCCGCTCGGCGGCGCGCGTGACATGCATCTCTTCGGCGACCGCGCAGAAGTACCGAAGGTGGC
>CAXTCT010000478.1:0-2033 GCA_964242565.1 uncultured Acetobacteraceae bacterium
GTCGCGCGCGCGCTGGCGGCACGGCCGGACATCATCGTGCTGGACGAGCCGACCTCGGCCCTCGACGTCTCGACCCAGGCGATGCTGCTCAACCTGCTGCGCGACCTCAGCCGCGACGAGCATCTGGCCTATGTGATGATCAGCCACGACATCGCCGCGATCTCGTGGCTGGCCGACCGGATCGCGGTGCTGCGCGACGGGCGCATCGTCGAGACCGCCCCCACCGCCCGGCTGATCGCATCCCCCCGCGACCCCTATAGCGCCGCCCTGATCGCCACGGCTCCCAGGGTCCATCACGAGGCTTGAAACATCTCGCGTCAACTGTCATATAAAATACGACAGATGCGCGGGAGGCTTCGATGGATGGTTCGGCGGCATTGGCGGCCCCCGGCGCGCGAAATGTCGGGCTGCAGCAGGTGGTGAAGCTGTTCGGCGGCATGGAACTGCTCCGCCATCCTGTGACGAACACGCTGGATGTCCATGAGATGCTTCTGGAAGGTCTGCCCGGGGAAGCATTGCGCCATCTCGTCGATGGTTTCGTGGTCCTGCAGAAAACCGCCTCGCTGGAGAAGGCCGTGGGCATGAGCCTGCGCACCTTCCAGCGCCGCCGCGACGAGCCGGACCGGCCGCTGAGCCAGGAGCAGAGCGGACGGACCTGGAAATTCGCGGAGATCCTGGCCCGGGCGACGACCTTGTTCGGCTCGCAGCAGGAAGCGGAGAAATGGCTGGAGCGGCCGGCCGCTGGGCTGGAGCGGCATTGCCCGCTCGACCTGCTATCGACGCCCGCGGGCCTGGAAATCGTCGAGGATTTTCTCGGACGCCTCGAGTACGGCGTCTATACGTGACGCCGCGGCCGGCCCCGCTCGGAGACCGCGAACTCGTCGGCTGGCGGCTCGACCGCGCCGGGTTCGCCCGGAGCTGGGACAGCGGCGAAGGCGCGTGGCGGTTCGGCGGCCGCTGGAACAGCAAGGGCACGCGCGCCGTCTATTGCTCGGTCGATCCGGCCACCGCGATCCTGGAAGTGGCCGTCCACAAGGGCTTCGAGGCCCTCGACACGGTCTCGCATATCCTCACCTCGATGACCGTGGCCGAACCGTCCGAGGTCCATGTGCTCGACCTCGCCAGCATCCCGAACCGGAACTGGCTGCGGCCGGGCATTCCCAGCGCCGGCCAGCAGGCGTTCGGCGACAGGCTGCTTGGCCTGCATCCGTTCATCCTGATCCCCAGCGCCGTGTCGACCCATAGCTGGAACCTGATCTTCGTCGGCGATGTGCCGGGCGCGCGCTACACGCTGCGCGCACAGGAAGCCTTCGCCCTCGATACCCGCCTGCACCCGCCGGCCGGCTGAACGCCCTGAAGGGGCCGCTTCAGGCGGTATTGGTCCGCAACAAGCCGGCCGCGTTCCGGCTCCGGGACCCGGACCGGAGGGCCGCCGAGGCGAGCCAGATCAGGAGTGCGACGCCAAGCACGTGCAGGCCGACGGTATAGCGTGGCAGCGCCTGCTCGGTGAAGGCGGTGACCGCCAGGCTGCCCTGCAGGACCAGGGACAGCGTCCAGAATCCGACCAGAACCGGGTCCGCCCGCCGGCGCAGGACCTCCAGCGTGCGGAGCAGGATGACCAGCAGGGACGCCGCCGTTGCCGCAATCGACACCGACAGCATGGTCAGGAAGCGAAGCCCGCCAATGTCGAAGCGCTCCTGCAACCAGCATCGCTGGGTCCGGTCGCATAACGGGGCACCCGCCTTGTTGGTGGTGTCCGAACCCGCCCAGTTCGGCCAGTAGGCCGGATACAGGATCAGCCCCAGCCAGGAATGTCCCACCAGGGAGAGATAGGCGCCGGGATGGGCGCTGATCAGCTTGTCGCTGATGCGCTCCATCAACCAGTTCTTCTGCTGCCGGTCGGCATGGCTGAAGGCCGGCCAAACCTTTTTCGCGCCTTCGTAGAATCCGGTATATTTGAGGTCCCAGCCGACCTGGATCTCGGTGCGCAGGCGGGCGGCCAGATCGGGCTGCGCGGCGATGACACGCCGCCC
>CAXTCT010000479.1:0-2026 GCA_964242565.1 uncultured Acetobacteraceae bacterium
GCCTGCCGGTGGATCTGCGCATCAACGCCAGAAACGCCCGCCCGCTGGCCAGCGACCTCCTGACCGCGGTGCTGGACGCCGACATCACCGTTCATGGTCATGCGGGGGGTCAAGCGGGGGGTCAGGCGGGCGGTCAGGCCGCATCCCGGCTCGACGTGGCCGGATCGGTCAGCATCGACAGCGCCTCGATCAACATCCCGAGCGGCCTGCCGCCCTCGGTCGTCAAGCTCGACGTGATCCGCCCCGGACAGACGCCGCCGCCGCCGGCCGCCGTCAACACCGGTTCGGTCATCGGCCTGGACATGGCCCTGCTGGCGCCCGGCCAGATCTTCGTCCGGGGGCACGGGCTGGATGCCGAGCTTGGCGGCAAGCTCCATGTCGGCGGCACCACCTCCGCGCCGGTGATCTCCGGCGGCTTCGACATGCGTCACGGCACCTTCAGCCTGGCCGGCGTCAGCCTGACCTTCACCAAGGGCCGGGTCGGCTTCGACGGCGCCGGCGTCACCAACAAGATCGACCCCTCGCTCGACTTCACCGCGGAGAGCTTCGTCGGCGCCGAAATCGCGAAGCTGCATGTCGGGGGCTATGCCGATGCGCCCAAGATCACCCTGTCCTCGACGCCGCCGCTGCCGCAGGACCAGGTGCTGGCGTTGATCCTGTTCCAGCAGAGCACGACGCAGCTCAGCGCGCTGCAGATCGCCAGCGTCGCGGCGGGTCTCGCCGAACTCAGCGGCGTCGGCGGCGGCGGACCGGGCGTGCTGGGAACGGTGCGCGGCACGCTCGGCCTCGACCGGCTGTCGATCGGCAGCGGCGGCGCCAACAGCAAGGGCACGAGCGTGGAGGCGGGCAAATACGTCATGCGCGGCGTCTATGTCGGCGCCAAGCAATCAACCTCCGGCGCCGGCACCCAGGCCCAGGTGCAGATCGACCTGACCAGACGCCTGAAGCTCGATACGGTGGTCGGAACCGGAGGTGCCGTGACCGGAACGACGACGCCGGAGAATGACCCCGGCAGCAGTATCGGGCTGAAATACCAGTTCCAGTATTGAGGTGCCGCGAGGTGGCGGACATTGGCGGCGCCGGACCGCGACAAGATGCCGCCGTCCCGGCCGAGGGCCGCCCGGGGTCGGTTCCGGCGGCGATACGGCCGGCCCGGCCGGAGGATGAGGCGGCGATCGTCCAGCTCTGGCGCGACTGCGATCTGGTCGCGAGCCACAACGATCCCGGCCGCGATTTCCGTCTCGCCCGCGCGGGCAGCAATTCCGAGGTGCTGGTGGGCCAGGATGGGGAGGGCCAGGATGGGGAGGGCCGCATCATCGCCAGCGTCATGGTCGGCGATGACGGGCACAGGGGCTGGCTCTATTACGTGGCCTGCGCGCCGGATCGCCGTGGCTCGGGCATCGGCCGGCGCATGGTCGCGGCCGCCGAGGCCTGGCTGGAACAACGCGGGGTTGCCAAGCTGCAGCTCATGATACGCGAGACCAACATGGCCGTCGTCCCGTTCTACGAGCGGCTGGGCTTCGAGGTGATGCCGCGCGTCCTGATGACGAAATGGCTGCCCGGACGCGGGGAGGATCCGGCCTAGACTCCCGGCTCAGGGCGGGTCGAGCGGCACGGCGGTCACGCTGTTATAGGGGCTGCCGCCGGTGCTCAGGCTCTTGGTCGACCAGACCAGATAGACCAGCACGCGCTTCTGGCTGTCGTACAGGCGCGTCACCCGCAACACCTTGAAGAAGAAGCTCGTGCTCTCGTCGAACACCGTCTCGCTGGCCGGCAGGTCGCCGTGCGGCGCCAGCTTGCCGGTGGCGCGGCAGGCGATCGAGAAGCGGCTGGGGTCGGTGGCCAGGCCGAGCGAGCCTTTCACGCCGCCGGTCTCGGCATGCGACATGTAGCACGAGACACCATCGACCTTCGGATCGTCATAGAGGTCGACCACGATCTTGTCGTTGCGTCAGAGCAGGCGGAAGGTGGTGCTGACCTCGCCGACCCCCGTGCCCTCCGCCTCCATGGCCATGGGCGGGGCGAC
>CAXTCT010000480.1:0-2024 GCA_964242565.1 uncultured Acetobacteraceae bacterium
GCGTGGTACCGGGCGCGGACTTGGCCGCGGTGACGGAAGCGATCGCCGGGCGTCTTGCGAACGGGCCGACCCTGGCGCTCGGGTCGATCCGTGCGATGGCCTGGTCCGCGATGGAGGCCACGTTCGACGGCCAGCTCGACGACGAATCGACCCGGCAGCGCGCCGCCTCGCGCAGCGAGGATTTCCGCGAAGGCATGGCCGCATTCACCGAAAAGCGCGCGCCGCGCTTCGCCGGGCGTTGAGGCCTCCCACGGAAGCAGGCATGGCTGGGTAGTTCCGGCGCGGGACCATAATGCGGCGCCGGGAGCCGCTCGTGACCCGGCAACGCGATCTCGCCGCCAAGGCGCGTGTGGCTGATTACCGGGTCGTATTGATCGCGAAACGCAAGGAATAAAGCCGGATAGCCTTCATGCCCTGACACAATTGGTCACAGGCGGCCGGTCGCATCGGGCCGCCAGCAACACGTGAAACTCCTCGACGCTCAGGTTGAGGCTGGACGCCGCCATGCGGTCGGCCAGGTCCGACAAGTCCGCAAGATTCGCTTCGCGGTCATGCACCGTCCAGTTGAGGGAGGCGATCTGAGCGCGACGGAATTGCTGGATATCCGCCCGCAGGATGCCATCCTCGCGCAGCTCTTCCAGGATGGACGTCCAGCGAACCCGGTAGCGATGGTTCGTCTGCCTCAACCTGTCCCGTTCTTCGGCGGACAGGCGGTCCCATTCCTGGACGGACACCTTGTGCATGTGCCGACGGTCGTGCAGCACCCGGAGGTGGCCGAGGATCAGCGCACGGAAGCGGGCAAGGGGAGTGTCGGCGCCGAGGAGCTCGCGTTCGGCCACTTCATGTCCCTGGCGGATGCCCTCCTCGATCACCTCGACCAGCAGGTGGTCCTTGCTGGCGAAATGATAGAAGATGCTGCCCGCGGTGATGCCGACGCTGGCCGCGATGTCGCGCATGGACGTCCGGTCGAAGCCGTTTTCGAAGAAGGTCCGGGCGGCCACGTCCAGGATGTCGTTCCTGCGGCTGCGGCGGCCACGGGATATTGTCCGCTTCTCGCCGGTGGCGGACCCCCCGAGCATCAGTGCGCGCAGCCCAGCGCGGTCGCGCCGCGCTGCAGTGACCATTGATTGAGGTACCAGAGCAGCAACTCGCGCTGACTGCCGATATTGAGCCGATGGTAGGCACGCTTGCGATAGGTCATGGCACTTTCCTCGCCGATCTTGAGGTCCAGCGCGATGCCCGGCGACGTCATGCCGTACAGGATCCGCGCGCAGACATCCGCCTCACGACGCGCGAGCCGGACATGGGACATCGCGATACATCCCTCGATCGCCGCAAGCGACGTCAAGGCCGATCCCAGGCGATTGACGTCGCCGGCAATGGCGATCTGGCGTTGCGCGAGGGCAAGAAGATTGTCCGCCACCCGGTCGATCAGGTGAAGCTGGTCGCCGTTGAAGCTGCCCCGGGCCGAGGTGCGGATGACCGAGAGCAGCACCGTGAGGCCGCCGATCCGGCTGCCGAGGAGGACGCGGTCGCGGGCATGGTGCGGGCGATAAACGCGGTCGCGCAGCTCACCGGGGCCAAGCCGCTCGATATCCAGGCGAACTAGGGTCGCCGCCTCGGTCGCCTCTCCCCGGCGCAGGAACTCCAGGCTCGGGTCCTGTCGCCACAGGCGTCCCGCACCGTACAGCCGGGCATAGGTTTGGGCGATCGGCTCGGGCGTCACGCTCGCGGCCGCCACGTTCATCAGGGCGCCGTCGGCGTAGGTGTAGATCGCGCAATGCTCGGCGCCGCACAGATCGTCGAGATAATTCAGGAGCGCATCGGTGAACATATCGGAACCCAGCGCCGCGATGACCCGGTTAAGGGCCTCCAACCCGGCTGGAAAGGCGACCGGGCGCTCAAGAACGGCTGCACAGCTTGGCATCTTAAACTCTCCTTTCCATCGCACATGCCTTTCGCTTGGCCATGCGTTCGCCGACCCGGACGCTGGCAAACCGCTTGCAGCTTGTCATCCCAGGACT
>CAXTCT010000481.1:0-2016 GCA_964242565.1 uncultured Acetobacteraceae bacterium
GCAGGGTTTCCAGGCCCTTGAGCAGAACCCAGGCGTTGAAGGCGGACAAGGTCGGCCCGGTGTTGCGCACGTAAGGCTGAAGCACCTCCTCGATCCAGGCGGTGCGCCCCAGCACGGCCCCGCCGAGCACGCGGCCCTGGCCGTCGATATGCTTGGTGCAGGAGTAAACCACCACGTCGGCGCCGAATTCGAGCGGCCGTTGCAGCAGCGGGGTGGCGAACACGTTGTCGACCACGACGAGGGCGCCAGCGGCATGGGCGAGGTCGGCCACGGCACCCAGATCGACGATCTCGAGCATCGGGTTGGACGGCGTCTCCAGCAGCACCAGGGCGGTCGGCCGGGCGAGCGCCGCGCGCCACTGGGCGAGGTCATGGCCATCGACGAACACGCTTTCGATGCCGTAGCGCGGCAGCAGCGTCGAGACGATCCAGAAGCAGGAGCCGAACAATGCCCGCGAGGCGACCACCCGGTCGCCGGTCTTGAGGTGGCTCAGCAGGGCGGCATTGACGGCGGCCATGCCGGACGCGGTGGCGCGGCAGGCTTCCGCCCCTTCGAGATCGGCGAGACGGGCCTCGAGCGCCGCCACCGTCGGGTTGCCGAAGCGGCTGTATTGATAATGCGTGGCCTCGCCCTTGAAGGTGGCCTCGGCCTGCTCGGCGCTGTCATAGACGAAGCCCGAGGTGAGGAACATCGCCTCGCTGGTCTCACCATGCACGCCGCGTTCATGACCCGAATGGACCAGCCGTGTCGCGATGCGGTGAGAAGGATGGTCGGAGGAATGGCTCATCATGGTTCCCGGTCATATTCCCGAACAGGGGCCGGCCACCAGATGACAGGACAGCCCCCACGGGTTCTTGCTGTCCGGGGTCCGCCAGTGCCTGTCGAGGCATTCGTAGGCGCTGTGCGGCGGCGTCGTCAACTGCGACCCCGGATTGCGCGCCGCCGCACGCGATCCTATAGATGCGTCCAAGGCGCGCGCGGGTGTAGTTCAATGGTAGAACGGCAGCTTCCCAAGCTGCATACGAGGGTTCGATTCCCTCCATCCGCTCCAGCCGGGCCGCTCCAGCCGGGCCGCTCCACACCTTCAGGGCGGGGCCAGTGCCTTCGCCCGTCGCAGGGCCGCCCGATGTTGCGCGACCGAACGGCGAAGATTGGTGAGCGGCGGCGCGGCCAGGCTGTCCTGGTAGACATGCCCGTCCCAGATCCAGCGGTCGTTCCTGCCGACCATCAGGTCATGCATGCCGCCACGGCTCGCCTTCATCACGCGGATCGGACCGGACACGCTGTCCAGCAATTTGCGCCATTTGCGGTCATGCCGCAGATAGACCGAGGTCGAGCAGCCGGCGGAACCGCACAGCCGGGCGGATTGCAGCTGCACGAACAGCGCATTGTCGCCATGGCGGGTGGTGCTCGAGAGCATGGCCGAGCCGACCAGGACCAGCGGGCTCTCGCCATGCCGCATGGCATCCTGCATGTCCTCGGCGTTGAGTGTCCGTGCCGCCCGGTCCTGCGCGGTTCCCGGCTGCCGGCTGAGGGTCACCATCGAGCCGGCCTCGGGAGACGCATGGTGGCGATGGCGGGCCGCGGCCCCGGCCGGCGAGGCCAGGATGGCGGATGCGGACAGAAGGGTTGCGCCGGCGAGGAGGAACAGGCGGTATCGGATCATGTCTCTGCACACCCAGGCTTGTTTGATCTCGATACACAGGAGAGACGAGTGATGCCAGGGCCTCGCCAGGATGAACCCGACCTGCCGCAGGCCGGTCTCTATCGCCACTACAAGGGCGGTTTCTACACCGTGATCTGCGTCGGGCGGCACAGCGAAACCGAGGAGTGGCTGGTCACCTACCGCAGCGAGGCGCGCGGCGATTACTGGGTGCGCCCGCTGGCGATGTGGAACGAGCCGGTCGACGGCATGGCGAGATTCGCGCCCTATTCACCGGCGAGGCGAAGCCCGAACTGACGGGCGAGCTGGTCGCGGTAGGCGCGCTGGCGCATCCGGTCGGCATCCAGCAGCTT
>CAXTCT010000482.1:0-2012 GCA_964242565.1 uncultured Acetobacteraceae bacterium
GGTGTCCCACTTCCGTTCCCACCGCAGGATCTCCGGCACGCCCAGGTCGAGGGCGGACTGCGCGGTCCAGCGCCCGGTGCCCTTCTGCTCCGCCTCGTCGCGGATCATGTCGACCAGGGCGCCCTTGCCCTGCGGGTCCTGCTTGGCCAGCACGGCCGCGGTGATCTCGATCAGATAGGAGTCCAGATCGCCGGTCTTCCAGCCGGCGAAGATCTCGCCGATTTCGCCGGCGGTCCGGCCATAGACCGTTCGAAGCAGGTCGTAGGCCTCGGTGATCAGCTGCATGTCGGCATACTCGATGCCGTTATGCACCATCTTGACGTAATGCCCGGCGCCATCCGGTCCCATCAGCGCGCAACAAGGCGTGCCATCGACGCTGACCGCCATTTTGGTGACCATCGGCGCGATGCGCTCCCAGGCCTCCCGGGTGCCGCCCGGCATCATGCTCGGCCCTTCAAGAGCGCCTTCCTCGCCGCCGGATACGCCCATGCCGACGAAATGCAGTCCCTTTTCGGAAACCGTCTTCTCGCGGCGGCGGGTGTCGTCGAACAGCGAATTGCCGCCATCGACAATGATGTCCCCGGCTTGCATATGCTCAAGCAGCTCGTCGATCACCGCGTCCACCGGCTTGCCGGCCTTGACCATGATCAGCACGACCCGCGGCTTGCTCAGGCTGGCGACGAACCCGGCAATATTCTCTGAAGCGACGAAATTGCCTTCGCCGCCATGCTCGGCCAGCAGGGTCTCGGTCTTCTCGTTGGAGCGGTTATGCACCGCGACCCTGAAACCCTTCCGGGCCGCGTTGCGCGCCAGATTCGCACCCATGGTCGCAAGTCCGGTCACACCGATATCTGCCAGTTCCACCACGTCATTCCCCCCGAAAGCTCTGCCCACCGGATACACCCGCCGCCGGGTCACGCGAACACATAAGTCCGCAAAGACAAATCGTCATGTGTTCTGATTTCGCAACAAATCCTTCCCTGATCCTTCCGTCTGACGTATCGTGGCGACGGCCGGGCGGCGGCTCCCGGAGCCTGACGGATGTTGTTTTGCGTGGATTCCGGGCTCGCGAATGATGGTTGTTTGGGGCGCCTCAACAAGTCGAGAGATCAATAGTGTCGGACACCCAGACGATGACTGACGCGCAGGCGCGCTCCGGAACTGGTTCGGCGGGACCCGCGTCCGCGTCCCGAACCCTGGCGCCTGGCCCGCTGCCGAGCGTATCCGTCGTGGTCTGCAGCCACGACCGGCTGCATTATGTACGGGCCTGCGTGGGATCGCTTGCCCATCAGACCGTCGGCCGGCACGCTTTCGAGATCGTCCTGGTCGATAGCGGCTCCCCGCCCCCGGTCGCGGCCGAAATGAAACGGATCGCCGACGAGACGCCGAACGCGCGCCTGGTCCGCCTCGATATCTCCGGCGTCAGCCTGGCCCGCAACGAGGGCGCCCGCGCCGCCACTGGCGATTACGTCGCCTATATCGACGACGATGCGATGGCCATGCCCGACTGGATCGAGCAGATCCAGCACGTGCTCGCCGAGCATGGCTGCCGTCCCGCGGTTCTCGGCGGCAAGGTGCTGCCGGTTTGGGAAGCCCCGTTGCCCCCTTGGTGGCCGGCCTCGCTTCGCGGCGTGCTGTCGATCATCGAGCATGAGGGGTCGGGCGAGTATCGGACGGCTTCGCTGCCCGCGACGCTCGAGCCCTACGGCGTCAACATGATCATCAAGCGCGACGTGATGCTGGAGCATGGCGGCTTTGCCGAGGCGCTCGGCCGCATGGGGCTGGTGCTGCAATCCGACGAGGAGGTCCAACTCGCCTGGAGGCTGCAGGATGCCGGTTGCTCGGCGATCTACGACAGCCGCGTCGTGGTCCGCCATTCGATCCAGGCCAGGCGTTTCAACCCTGAATGGCTGCTCGCCCGGCTCTACTGGCAGGGTGCCTCGACCGTGCGCACGCGGCGCCTGCTCGGCCAGCCGGCGCTGGTCTGGCGCGATTTGCCGCGCCGGCTGATC
>CAXTCT010000483.1:0-2012 GCA_964242565.1 uncultured Acetobacteraceae bacterium
CCCGCTCCGGCTCCCGCCGCATCAGGCCGATGGCCGTGAGAGCGGCGACCGCGGCGGGCGCCGGCAGGCCGACGCTGTAGACCATCCCCGCCGCTGTCAGCTTGAGGTAATCGATCAGCACCCGCTTGCCGGCGACGTAGCCGCCGCAGCTGACCAGGGTCTTGGACAAGGTGCCCAGCCAGATATCGACCCGTCCGGGATCGATGCCGGCCATCTCGAAGATGCCCCTGCCGGTCTTGCCGAGAATGCCGAGGGCATGGGCATCGTCGACCATCAGCCAGCAATCGAACCCTTCCTTGATCTCGACCAGCCGTGCGAGGTCCGGCCCGTCGCCATCCATGGAGTAGAGCCCCTCGGACACGATCAGCACACGCTCGAAGCGGTCGCGCGTCGCCGCCAATATCCCGGCCAGCGCGTCCATGTCGTTATGGGCGAATGGCCGCCGGGTGGCCCCGGAAAGCTGTGCGCCGACGACGACGCAATTATGGATCAACTGGTCATGCAGGATCAGGTCCTTGGGGCCGAGCAGGGCCGCGATGGTCGAGATCGCGGTCGCATGACCGCTGACGAAGGCCAGCGAAGCCTCCGCCTCGTAGATGTCGGCAAGCGCGCGTTCCAGTTCTTGATGGAAACCGCGTTCTCCCGCGGTGATCCGGCTGGCCGAGACGCTGGTGCCCCATTCGGCGGTGGCAGCGCCCACGGCCGCCGTGACCTCCGGATGGCCGTTGAGGCCGAGATAATCGTACGAGGCGAAATTCACCACCGCCTGGCCGGAGATGACGCTGCGCGCGCCCGCGCGGACGTCATGGTTGCGGTAGAACGGGAAGCTTGCGCCAATGGCGTCGGCGAGGCGGCGCTGGGCGCTTAGATGCTGATAGGCCGGCAGGCTCTCGAACGAGGTGTCGTGCCGGATGGTCCGTGCGGGAAAGCCACCCATGGCCGTTCCCTGGACCGGCAGGTCACCGGCCCGCGCCGCCGCGGCGGGGGTCTTGCGCATGGTGTCGAGCAGCGCCGCCTTGATGCCGCCGGCGAGCCGGCCCCGCGTGGGTGTGGGCGCGGGCGTGGGCACGGGCACGTCGCTCACAGCAGGGCCGACGCGGTCTTGCGCGCCTCGATGGCATCCGTGAAGGCCATCAGCCCGGCGAGGTCGACGTCGCCGGACCCATGCTGCTGGATCATCCGCCGTTCGGCATCTCCCTCCCCCGGACCGGCCGCATCGACCCGCAGGCCGGCGATCAGGCGGGAGGCCAGGTCGTTCACGCTGACACCGGCGCTGATCGCCACGACCGGCAACTCGACGCCGAAACGCTTCTCGATGCCCATGCGCAACTCAAGGCTCATCATGGAGTCCATTCCCAGTTCGTCGAGCGCGCGGCTCACGTCGATTTCCTCGGCCGACAGCCTGAAGATGCGCGCCACCTCGGAGGCCACCAGGCCCGCGACGATCATGCGCGCCTCCCCGTCGCTCTTCCCGGCGATCCGCGTCGCGAAATCGACATCGGCCGCCTGGTCGATCCCGCGGGCGGCCGCGAGCAGTTCCGAGAAGGCGGGCGTGCGCAGCAGCTTGAGGTTCTGCACGGCCGCGCCGGGGCGGAAGCTGGCGCAAAACACCACCGGCGGGCAGGACGACCCGCCTGCCAGCAACACATCGAGATGGGCCAGGGCCTCGCCCGATTGCATGGCGACAATGCCGCTGATCCGCTCCAGCCTTGCCGCGACATCGCGATCGCGCGCGAGAATGCCGACATCGGCGATGGCGCCCCAGCCCACCGCCAGTCCCGGCAAGCCTTCGGCGCGGCGCTTTCGCATCAGGCCCTGCATGTAGCCGTTCGCCGCGACATAGGCGCCCTGGCCGGGATTGCCGACCAGGGCCGTCGCGGAAGAGAAGACGACGAAATAATCCAGCGCCGCCTTTCGCGTGGCGCGGTCGAGATGGGCCGCGCCCTCGACTTTCGGCGCCAGCACCGCATGCGTCCGCTTGGGCTCGAGGCCGGCGACCAGCCCGTCATCCA
>CAXTCT010000484.1:0-2011 GCA_964242565.1 uncultured Acetobacteraceae bacterium
CGCACCGCCTCGGCGTCGCACAGCCCGTCTCCGGCGGCCAGCGTGTCGGCGACCTGCAAGTCCGGCGTGTCGTCGGCGCCGACAGAAGCGGCGATGCCGCCCTGCGCCCAGCCGCTCGAGGCTTCGGTCGCCAGCGGAGCCGCACTCAGCACGAGGCAGGGACGCGGCGACAGGCGCAGCGCGACCATCAGCCCGGCGAGACCGCTGCCGGCGATGACCGGCAGGTCCCCGGGCAGATCCTGGGGCAGATCCCCGGGCAGGCCCGCCCGGGCAAGGATCATGTTCATATCGCCAGCATCCTCTCGACGGCCTGGCGCGCTCGCACCGCCAGATGCGGCTCGATCATGACCTCGTGGGTCATCGTCTCGAGGCTGTGGCGGATGTTGCCCAGGGTGATGCGCTTCATGTGCGGGCACAGGTTGCAGGGCCGCACGAACTCGATCTCCGGATGCTGGACGGCAAGATTGTCGCTCATC
The DNA here is from genome assembly GCA_964242565.1 of uncultured Acetobacteraceae bacterium. Taxonomy (GTDB): domain Bacteria; phylum Pseudomonadota; class Alphaproteobacteria; order Acetobacterales; family Acetobacteraceae; genus Lichenicoccus. The sequence continues at coordinate 477 of CAXTCT010000484.1, forward strand.
GAGCATTCGGTGATCAGCACCACGCGCGCGCCGCGTCCGCTGGCCACATAGTCCGACATCTCCTTGGTCGAGCCCGCGAAATCGGCCTCGGCGACCACGCCGGGCGGGCATTCGGGATGCGCCAGCACGATGATGCCGGGATTGTCGGCGCGCAGGCGGCGGATCTCCTCGGGCGTGAAGCGCTCATGGACCTCGCAATGGCCGGCCCAGGTGATCATCTTGATGCCGGTCTGGTTGGCGATGTTCTGGGCCAGATATTCGTCCGGGATCATGATGACGCTGTCGCGGCCCCACTCGCGGCTGACCGCCTCGACCACCCGCCTGGCATTGCCCGAGGTGCAGCAGACGTCGCTTTCCGCCTTCACTGCGGCCGAGGTGTTGACATAGGTGACCACGGGGATGCCGGGATAGCGCTCGCGCAGCAACCGCACGTCGGCGGCCGTGATGCTCTCGGCCAGCGAGCAGCCGGCGCGCATGTCGGGGATCAGCACCTTCTTCGCGGGATTGAGCAGCTTGGCGGTCTCGGCCATGAAATGCACCCCGGCCATGACGATCACGTCGGCCTCGAGATCCTGCGTCTCGCGGGCGAGGGCGAGGCTGTCACCGACGATGTCGGCCACGCAGTGATAGATCTCCGGGGTCTGGTAGTTATGCGCCAGCACGACGGCGCGGCGCTCGCGCTTGAGGCGCAGGATGGCCTCGACATCATCCTCGAACACACGCCATTCGGCCTGCGGCACGACACGCCTCACCCGCTCGTATAGGGCATCGGTGCGCGAGGGAAGAAGCTGCAGCATCGCGGTTCCTTAATGCTCAAATTGAGCATAAACAGGGCACAAAAGAACGCCACGAATGGCGCCCTCCTTATGCTAGGCTTGAGCATAAGGATGTCAAGGGCGCAAGCCGTCATTCATCCGAAAGGATTCAGGATCGTCGCGCCATCGGCAGCTTGCTGCCCGCCGCATGGCGCGCCAGCCGGACCTCGCGCCGGAAGCGGAACAGCTTGGCCGGCCGGCCGGGACCCTGGTCGGCCAGCGCGCCGGTTTCCGCGACCAGCTTCTGCTGCTCGATCAGACGGCGGAAATTCTGCTTGTGCAGCCGGCGTCCGGCCAATGCCTCGAACACGAGCTGCAGCTGCAGCAGGGTGAAGCTCGGCGGCATCAGTTCGAACACGACGGGCCGGTATTTGATCCGGGCGCGCAGGCGGGCGATCCCGGTGGCCAGGATGCGGCGATGGTCGCGCAGCATGGCCCTGCCGGATGCCACGAGGGGCGGCAGCGCGGGATGCGCCTCCTCGACCAGTCCGGCCTCATACAGCAGTTCGTAGCGCTGCAGCACCAGCTCCTCGTCCCACGGCATGTCGTCGAGGCCGAAACTGATCGCGCAGCGCCGGCGACGCTGCGGCCGTGCGTCGCCGGGCGCGGCCTCGGCCCAGGCGGCAAGCCGGTCGCCGATGGCCTCGACGGCTTGCGCGCCCGCGGCCCCGCGCTGATCCTCCCAGGGAAAATAGGCATACCAGTCCCGCCAGCCGGCAT
>CAXTCT010000485.1:0-2001 GCA_964242565.1 uncultured Acetobacteraceae bacterium
CCGTCCCCGCTGCGCAGGGTGTCGAGCGTCCAGCGATAGCCGGACATCTCGACCGTGTCGCCGGCATGGATCTCGACGATCCTGTGTTCGGCCTGCGACATGCCGGCAAGCCCGATCACGGTGACGCCGACGCCCGCATGGGCGATCGCCGCACCCAGCGCGGCACGCGGCAGCAGGCGGGCGCGACGCCAGCTCTGGCCGGGCGGGATCCGGAACAACTGGATCCGTTGCGCAAGATCGGCGGCGGCGCCCGCGATGACCCAGACCGCGAAGCCGAATGCCAGCACCGGCAGCACGCCCTTCAGGCTGAAGGCGGCGACCAGCCCGGCGAACAGCGCGGCCAGCGCCGCCCACCATAGCCGGATCAGCACCGGGGCGATCTGGGCGCGCTTCCACGGCATCATCGGCCCGATCGCCATGGCGGCGAACAGGGGGATCGCCATCGGCGCGGCGGTGGCGTCGAAGAACGGCTTGCCGACCGAGATGGTGGCGCCGAACAGCAGGCTGGCGAAGGGCGGATACATCGTGCCGGTCAGCACCACCGCGCAGATCGAGCAGAGCAGGATGTTGTTCAGCACCAGGGCGCCTTCCCGCGAAAGCGGCGCGAAGATGCCCCCGGACGCGAGCATGGGCGCGCGGATCGCGAACAGCAGCAGCGAGCCGCCGATCACCAGCCCGAGCAGGCCGAGGATGAAGATGCCGCGCGCCGGGTCGTTGGCGAAGGCATGCACCGAGTTGAGGATGCCCGAGCGGACCAGGAAGGTGCCGGACAGCGACAGCGAGAAGGTGCCGATCGCCAGCAGCACGGTCCAGATCTTCAAGGCCTCGCGCTTCTCGACGACGATGGCGGAATGCACCAGGGCGGTGCCGGTCAGCCAGGGCAGCAGCGAGGCGTTCTCGACCGGGTCCCAGAACCAGTAGCCGCCCCAGCCGAGCACATAGTACGACCACCAGGAACCGAGCGCGATGCCGCAGGTGAGAAAGGCCCAGGCGGCGACGGCCCAGGGCCTGACCCAGCGCCCCCAGGCCGCATCGACCCGGCCTTCGAGCAGGGCGGCGACGGCGAAGGCGAACGGCACCGCGAAGCCGACATAGCCGGTGTAGAGAATGGGGGGATGGAAGGCGAGGCCGGGGTCCTGCAGCAGCGGGTTCATGCCGCTGCCGTCGACCGGCGCCGGCCAGACCCGGTCGAACGGGTTCGAGGTGAACAGGCAGAACAGCTCGAAGCCGGCGGCGACCCCGCCCAGCACCGCGATGACCCTGGCCCTGAGCGCGGCGGGCAGGTTGCGTCCGAAGCCGGCGACGGCGGCGCCGCACAGGCCCAGGATCAGCGACCAGAGCAGGATCGAGCCCTCGTGGTTGCCCCAGATCCCGGTGATCTTGTAGAGCAGGGGCTTGGCGACGGCGCTGTTCTCGGCGACGTTCTGGACCGAGAAGTCATCGCTGATGGCGGCATTGGCCAGGCACAGGAACGACACCAGCAGGGCGGCGAACTGTCCCAGCGCCAGGGCGGGGGCGGCCGCCATCAGGCGGATGTCGCGGCGGCTGGCGCCGATCAGCGGCAGGATCATCTGCGCCAGGGCGAGGCAGCAGGCCAGCGCGAGCGCGAAATGGCCGAGTTCGGGGCTCATCGCTTCAGCTTCCTCGAGCCGCGGAGGGGGATTTGCCGGTCATGCGGTCCCAGCTCGCGGCGGAGGGGGCGGGTCCGAATCTCGGGTCCCACCGGCCGGATTTGCGCAAGGCGGCGGCGACTTCCTTCGGCATATAGGTCTCGTCATGTTTGGCCAGCACCTCGGAGGCGCTGAAGCTGCCGTCGCGGCCCATCTCGCCCAGCGCCACCACGCTCTGACCTTCGCGGAACAGGTCGGGAAGGATGCCGGCGTAACGCACCGGCACGGCGTTCTGGCCGTCCGTCACCAGGAAGCGCGCCACCGGCTCGGCGCCGAGATGCTCCTCGTGCAGCGAGCCGGCCACCACCATGCCGCCGAGCCTGATGCTGCG